>JBEGQB010000025.1:0-13208 GCA_041181165.1 Actinomycetota bacterium | reverse complement strand
GCCAACGACGCCGACACGGTGGTGGCACCGAAATCCCACCTTTGCGCGACCGCCACACCGAGATCGCGTTCGGCGGCCTTGCGAGCCGAGCCGAGAATTCGTGGGTGTTCGCCGGAGTCGAGTCCGGCGCGCATCTCACCATCCAGAACCGCAGTGATCGCCGGAACCGCACCTGCGTCGTGGATGGCCGCGAGACACCTCTGCAGAGCTTCTGCATTGGCGGGTGACGGGAGTCCGAGGTTCGAAAAGATCGTGGACTCGAGCGCCACAACCGCACGGCCGCGCTCCAGCGCATCACGCACCTCATCGGACACGACGACGCGCATCATGGAGACAGCCTGCCATCTCGAACGAAGCGACTCACGACTTCGACATGGTGGGTGTGCGGGAAGAGGTCGAGCACCTCGGAACCCTCCAACCGATAGCCCGCCTCCCGCAAGAGACCGACATCGCGCCCGAGCGAAGCCGGATCACATGAGACGAGTACGACCACTGGAGCCCGTGTTGCCGCGATCACGGCTACCGATGAGGCTCCGAGCCCAGGCCGCGCCGGATCGGCGATCACGAGCGAGGCCTCGACCGGCTTCCAACGGGCGACTTCCGAACAGACGACCACGGCGCGGTGTCGGGAGAGATTCGACTTCGCATCGGCGCATGCCGAGCGATTCGACTCCACGAGAACCACTGCATGATCGACGGGCACCACAGTGGCCGCGAACAAGCCAACGCCTCCATAGAGGTCGATCACCGGATCGACCGACCATGCCGAAGGATCGCCGGCCGCCCGACGCACGGCGCGTACGAGCGCGGTGGCGCCTTCGGCTGAAGCTTGGAAGAACGACGCACTCGACACCCGGAAGCGATGACCTTCCACGACTTCATGGACGGCGCCTTTGGCCCCCAACGCAACCCCTCCGGGTACTCGACCGAACGGAACATCGGATGGCTCCCACCAAACCGCGCGCTCACCCGAGGCGACTCCGGTTCGAAGGCTGACCTCCTCGATTCCCGACATCGGCACCGGCTCGATGCCGCGGCGCAATTCGACGATCGACGAGTGGGCCACCAAACAACGGTCGATGGGCACCACGCGATGGCTTCGGGATTCCCGAAAACCGAGTCGGCCATCTTCGTCAAGTGCCCAGCGCATGCTCGTGCGACTCGACTGCTTCGGAAGTTCATCGGGGCAATCGGTGACGATGGGGTCGTTCACCTTTCCGATTCGGATCAGCGACTCGACGACGATGTCGTGCTTGATACGACGCTGCAGCGCCGTCGACGCATGCTGGAGATCGCATCCTCCGCACCCCTCGGCGACGTACGGACACGGAGGAACCACGCGTTCCGGGTGCGATTCGAGGATTTCTTCGATCTCGGCACGCGCGTAGTCCTTGGACTGCTTGATCACACGTACGGCGAGCCGCTCACCCGGGAGCCCGCCGACGACGAACACGACCCGGCCATCAGGAAGACGCGCCAGTCCATCGCCCTCGGCCACCACCTTTTCGATGCGAACAGAGATCTCGTCGTCGGCCATTTCGTTCCGAGGCTAGAGGTTCACTGCGGTAGCGTTCGGGTGTGGCCCTTCCGATCCAGATCGTGCCGTCGGTCCTGCCCGGTGACTTCGCCCGCCTCGGCGAGGAGATCGAAGCACTCGACCGAGCCGGCGTCGATCATTTCCAGTGGGACGTCATGGACGGACAGTTCGTGCCCAATCTCACTTTCGGTCCCGACGTCATCGCGGCGGCACGTCGACACACGTCGAAGCCTTTCGAAGCTCACCTCATGGTCCTCACACCTGATGTACTCGCTCATCGGTACGTCGAAGCTGGTTGCAGCCGACTGATCGTTCATGCCGAGGCGTGTCCGCACTTGCATCGAACGCTCGGGAACATCGCGTCACTCGGTGCTGCCCCAGCCGTGGCTCTCAATCCGCACACTCCGATCAGCTCCATCGAGCACGTCCTCGACCTCGTCGACATGGTTCTCGTGATGACCGTCAATCCCGGATTCGGCGGCCAGTCCTACATCGCAACCATGGAACCCAAGATCCGTGAGCTCCGCGACCTGATCGGACGTCGCGGTCTGGCTGACCGGGTGAACATCGAAGTCGACGGAGGCATCGGACCAACCACCATTGCCGGTGCCGCGTCGGCCGGCGCCAATGTTCTGATCGCTGGAACTGCGCTCTTTCGCTACAGCGAAGGTCTTGAGTTCGCAGTGAGCGATCTGCGCGCTAAGGCCGAGGCCGCGCGCGCCGCCGACTGACCGGCTCGCCGTTCCACGAAGCTCGCACCTGGGCGGCCACCAGACGGAACACATTGGCCATGGCGGCCAGTGCCATCAGTCCACCGAGAACCCACACGAAGGGCAGCAGTACGGCCCGGAGCAAGCCCTGCGAGTCGTCCCCGAGCGGCGCAAGCACGCCACTCTCGAGGCTCCGACCGTCGGTGGTGAGGGTTCGCACCGAGTCCTCGAACTCCGGACAGTCGACGTTCTGCTCACCGATTCCGATCACCTGATTGCCACCGAACAACGGCTCGGGATCGCGAACCTTGGAAATCAATCGACCGGTCGTCTGATCGACTCCGGCGGCCACGATGTATTCCTCGCCACTCGACAGGAATCGGACATCCTCGCCGTAATCGACGTCGATCAGCCCCCCGGCGGTGAAACCCTCGGCCGAACCACCACGAACCTGACGAATCTCGAAACGCGCGGTACGACTGTCGGATCCGATCACTACGCCGACGAAGGTGACCCGAACCGCCAGCGGAATCTCACAGCTCGCCGGAATCGTCGAGTTCGGAATCGTCGGTGCCGTCGAAGCCGACACCGTTCGCGCTCCACCACCGGTGATGGTCCACGCCGCCAGCACGGCCAGGAACAGGCACCTGACGCGATTCACGACTCCAAACTACTGATGCCGCTGGACGCGAAGAGGTCAACGACCTTTGAAGACAGGTGGACGCTTTTCGACCCAGGCTGCGATGGCCTCCGGCGTGTCCTTGGTGCTGAAATTGACCGACTGAGCCACTCCCTCGTCGTCGAGAGCTTCTTCGAACGTGACGTTCATCGCGTTGTTCAGAAGTCGCTTCGACTGGGCCAGCGCGATCGGTGGCAGGGCAATGAGGCGCTCCGCCCACTGGCCGACGAACGAATCGAGTTCCGTATCCGGCACGACTCGGTTGACGAGTCCGATTCGGTCGGCTTCCGCGGCGTCGATGAGATCAGCGAAGAATGCGAGTTCCTTGGCTCGGTGCAAGCCGATGCGACGCGGCAGGATCCAGGATCCACCGCCGTCGAGCGACATGCCACGTTTCGAGAAGATCTCCGAGAAACGGGCGCTCTCCCCGGCGACCACGAGATCGCAACCGAGAGCCATGTTGCAACCCACCCCGACGGCCACACCACGAACTTTGGCGATGGTCGGCTGCGGAAGCCGACTGAGCGCCATGATCACCGAAGTGACTTCGCGCATCGAGTAATACGAATGCGAATGCGAACGGCCGGCGTTGTCGCCCATGGCCACGAGGTCCGCCCCGGAGCAGAAGTCGCCGCCGGCTCCGGTCAGGACCACCACCCGATCGGACGCTCGGTTGTAGATGTCGGTGAAGACCTCGAACAATTCGATCCACATCCGACCGTTCACGGCGTTCTTGCGATCAGGGCGGTTGAACGTGACGGTCACGACTCCGCCGCTGCGCTCCACAAGGATCGTCTCGTACTTCTTCTCGTGGGAATCGATGCCGGTGCTCACCCGACCGACGATAATGACCTCCATGGGATTCAACCCCTACCGGAAGTTCCGAGTCCGACGAGCCGACTATCTCTTCGTCGTCGCCGCGGTGGCTGTTGCCGTAGCGCTGGTGGCATGGGGTTTTCTTGGTTGATCGCCGTCGATCGGGCATCTGGGATGGCCTGTACGGACCGGTCGAGGTGCGCCGCGTCCAGCCGTACGAGGCCAACAAGCCCTACGTTTGCCCCGGATGTCATCGCGACATCCCACCCGGACTCGGGCATGTGGTGGCCGTCCCACGCGACGCGCCCGATCTGCGTCGGCATTGGCATCACGCCTGCTGGCGCAATCGGACCAAACGCCCCTAGAACGCGCTTTCGATCACCTCGACGTGGTCTCCGATCACACTGACGACGTCGAAGCGAACAACTCGCGCCGGAGTCGGGTTGGCCGAGAGCCACAAGGCGGCGAGTTTTCGCAAACGGCGTTGCTTGTCCGGGCCGACGGCCAATGATGGCGACCCGTATGCATCAGTGCGTCGAGTCTTGACCTCGACGAACGCGATCACCGGACCGCGTTGGGCAACGAGGTCGATCTCGCCATGGCGACCGAGTCGACAATTTCGACCGACGACTTCGTACCCCTCGTTCCGGTACCACTCGGTGGCGAGATCTTCTCCTCGCCGCCCAGCGACCTGATTCGACGCCGTCAGGCGCGGTCGAGGTCGCTCACTTCGTCGCGCGGAAGATCTTCCACGTTGACGTCCTTGAAAGTCAGAATCTTCACCTTCGGCACGAACCGGCTCTTGCGGTACATGTCCCACACCCATGCGTCGGTCAACTCCACGTGAATCAACGGCCGTGACGTGTCGCCGCTGACGGTGACGTCGACTTTGTTGGCCAGATAGAAACGGCGCTCGGTCTCGACGGCGTAGCGGAACATCGCCGCCACGTCCTGATACTCCTGCGCCAACTGGAGCTCGCGTTCGGCCTCGAAATCCTCGAGGTCGTCAGTGCCCAATGAAGAGGTCCTCGGTGAACCCGATGAGAACGATCAGAAGTCGCGCTTTTCGCGGACCTTGGCAGCTTTGCCGGTCCGGTCGCGCAGGTAGTAGAGCTTGGCGCGACGAACATCGCCCTTCTTCACGACTTCGATCTTGGCGACGCTCGGGCTGTGCACCGGGAACGTACGCTCCACACCCACTCCGTAACTCACCTTGCGGACGGTGTAGGTCTCCTGGACTCCTGATCCCTGACGGGCGATCACGTTGCCCTGAAAGACCTGGACGCGCTCTTTGCCGCTCTCGACCACGCGGACGTGAACCTTGAGCTCGTCTCCCGGCCCGAACTCGGGGATGTCGGAGCGGAGATTCTGCTGGTCAACGATGTCGGTGGTCTTCATGGTGTCGTCCTGCGATCGATGGAACCGGTGGGTTCTGGGAGCCGTTCAAGGATACGGGACGGCAGGGAACTCTTCCAACAAGCGTCGGTCCTGCTCAGAGAGCCCGCCGCGAGCCTCGATGAGGTCGGGGCGGGCCGCCATCGTGCGATGCAACGCCTGAGCCAGACGCCAGCGAGCGATCCGGGCGTGGTCGCCGCTCTTCAGCACGTCGGGCACTCCCCAACCGCGGAATTCGGCCGGACGCGTGAACTGAGGTTCCTCGAGCAGACCATGGGATCCGAAACTCTCGGTGATCGGACTCTCGTCGTTCCCCATGGCGCCGGGCAACAAGCGCGTGACCGCCTCGATGACGAGGCAGGCGCCAACTTCGCCCCCGGACAACACGACGTCACCCACGCTGATCTCGCCGTCGATCAAGTGTTCCACGACACGATGGTCGACGCCTTCGTATCGACCGCAGAGAAGACTGAACCCCTCGCCCTCGGCCAACTCGGCGGCGAATGCCTGATCGAATCGACGACCGCCCGGACTGAGGAGAAACAACGGGCGCGGGGGTCGAGCGGCTTCCACGGACGCGAAGATCGGTTCGACCCGCATCACCATTCCGGCTCCCCCGCCGTACGGCGAATCATCCACCGTTCGATGCACATCGGTCGTGTGCTCACGCAGATCGTGGCAGCGTAGATCGAGGAGACCGGATTCGCGTGACTTGCCGAGGAGGCTCTCGCGGCAGAAGGAGTTCACGAGATCCGGGAAGATCGTGAAGACGTCGATCCTCACTCCTCCACCCCCAGATCGAACAAACCGGACGGTGCGTCCACCAGCACGACGAAGCGATCCCCTTCCTCGACGACGCGAGTGACGAAACGCGCCGGCACGAGAGCTCCGGTGTCGAGTTCGAGAAGATCATCGGCCGGATTGGCCACCACCGCCACGCAACGGCCGCGGTCGTGCCCGTCGATCTCCTTGACCACGGCACCGATCACCTGATGGACCCACACGGCCAGCGGATCGTCGATGGGTTCGGCCCAGATCGTGCGGTTCACGAGCGATTCGACCGACGTGCGGTCATCGTGGTCGACAAGGGAGACCACCCAACGATCGGCGGTCCGCTTCGACCAGTTCACAGTCAGCCAATGTCCGGCCCACAAACGTGAACCTTTGGCGAGTCGCTCGTCACGATCGGTCGACAACGAGACATAGATCTCGCCTGCGAGGCCATGAGGACGACCGAACCGTCCGACTTCGAGCAACCCGTCCGGGCGGGACTCGGTCATGGCCGAGACTTCGTCAATCGACGAAGTCGATGTCGACCTCGCTGCCGTCCTTGGCGGCGGCGGCGCGAACCAGAGTGCGGATGCTCTGAGCGGTGCGACCACGCCGACCGATGACTCGACCGAGGTCTCCCGGACCAACTTTCACTTCGAGCTTGGCGCGATGACGGCCCTCGACTTCTTCGACGCTGACGGCATCGGGATCATCCACGATCGAACGAACGACATGGGTGAGAACGGCCAACGCCGTCGGGGAGGTGATCTGGTTCGGGTCGGTCACGACTCAGCCCCGACGATCACTTGCCACGGGCAGTGGTGAACTGTGCCCACGCACCCGAGATCTCGAGCAACTTGCGCACGCGCTCGGTGGGTTGAGCGCCCTTCATGAGCCAGGCCACGGCCTTGTCGTTGTCGATGTTCAGACCGGACGGCTCGAGACGCGGGTTGTACTGACCAATGATCTCCAAGAACGCGCCGTCGCGGGCCGCGCGGCTGTCACTCGCGATCACGCGGTAGTGCGGCTGCTTGGTCTTTCCGACTCGGGTGAGGCGCAACTTGACGGACATTCGACGAAACTCCTGATGGAACGGGGCGGATCAGCGGGGCTGACCCATCCGCGGGAACCCTGTGAGGTTAGCGGTGTCCACCGCCGGCCCCCAACGCGCTACCGAGACGGTGGGAAGGGGAAACCGCCCTGGTCCGGGAGCCCCGGACCCCCGGGGAGGCCGCCAAGACCGGCGAGCGCACCGAGACCAGCCCGCTTGCCCTTCTTGCCCCCCATGCCGCCCATTCGTTTCATCATCTTTTGCATCTCGGAGAACTGCTTCACGAGGCGATTCACTTCAGCGATGCTCCGGCCGCTGCCGGTTGCGATGCGCTGGCGACGACTCCCATTGATGATGTCGGGTTTGCGTCGCTCGGCGGGCGTCATCGAGCGGATAATCGCTTCGATGGGCTTCAGGTCGTCATCGCCGATGTTCGCGTTCTTGAGCTCCTTGGGCATTCCCGGCATCATTCCGAGAATTCCTCCGAGCGGACCCATCTTCTTCAACGACTGCATCTGCTCGAGGAAGTCGTCGAGAGTGAACTCGCCTTCGAGAAGACGCGCCGCAGCTGCCTCGGCCTGATCCTTCTCGAACGCCTTCTCGGCCTGTTCGATCAGGGTGAGAACGTCACCCATTCCGAGAATCCGGCTCGCCATGCGATCCGGATGGAATTGCTCGAATGCGTCGAGCTTCTCACCAGTGCTGGCAAAGGCGATCGGACGACCGATGACCTCCTTGACCGACAGTGCCGCACCACCTCGAGCGTCACCATCGAGTTTGGAGAGAATCACTCCGTCGATGGCCAGCGTTGCGTGGAAGGCTTCGGCCACGCTCACGGCGTCCTGACCGGTCATCGCATCGACGACGAGGAAGGTGTAGTCGGGTGACAGGGAGTCGGAGATCCGACGGATCTGCTCCATCATCTCGCCATCGATCGCCAGCCGTCCGGCGGTGTCGACGATCAGAACGTCCTTACCCAAACGTCGCGCCTCGGCCAGACCTTTGGTGGCCGTGGCCACCGGGTCGCCCGGTTCGCTGAACACGGGCACGTCGATCTGCGAACCGAGCGTCCGCAACTGCTCCACGGCCGCTGGTCGCTGGAGGTCGGCGCCGACGAGCAACGGATGGCGACCCTGCGACTTGAACCAGCGGGCGAGTTTGGCGGAGTTGGTGGTCTTACCGGATCCCTGCAGACCGGCCATGAGCACGACGGTTGGCGGCTTGCTCGCATACGCGATCTTCAGCGTTTCGCCACCGAGGATCGAGGTGAGTTCGGCATTGACGAGCTTGACGACCTGCTGACTCGGGTCGAGTGCTTTCGACTGCTCGATGCCGATCGCGCCCTCGCGAATGCGCGCCACCACGTTGCGCGCCACCGACACGTTGACGTCGGCCTCGAGAAGGGCCGAACGGATTTCCTTCAGGATCTCGTCGACGTCGGCTTCCGACAGGCGACCCTTGCCGCGAATCCGTTTGAAGATCCCTTCGAAACGATTGGAGAGATTGTCGAACATCGCCTCGTCAGGCTATCCACACCCGGCCACAGGTCACCCGATGAGAACCTCGGTCACCGCTCCATCGACGATCGTGAGGTTCACCCGGTCGGCTCGGTAGTCCATGGTGAGCGGAAATGTTTCGCCATCGCGGGCCGCGATGCGTACCTGCCAGCCATTGCCTTCGGCCGTCTCGATCGCGTCCGCTTCCGACATGCCGAGGAGCGCATCGGCCATCTCTTGGGAGACCGCTGCCGTCGGCGATTCCTCGGATGGCGGAACTTCCTCGCTCGGCATCGGTTCGGCGATCGGCGGCATCATGTCGGGGGCCACTTCTTCCATGTACTCATCGGGAATCGACGCCACGATGTATCGCGGCACATAGCCCCATTCGTCCTCGGCGGCGATGAATGCGTAGCCCGGAACGAGATACGTCTCACCGTCGACACCCCACAAGAAGACGTACTCCTGCTCCACCGACTCGATGGTGACCGTGATCGTCTCGACGGGGACGGTGTCTTCGACCGGAACGGTGTCGACGATCACCGCAGTGTCGATCGGTGTGGAGACGTCGGTCGGCACGGTGTCGACTGCCGTGTCCTCGACGGGCTCGGGCGTCGGAATGGTCGTGGTCGTCTCGTCGACGGGAACATCACTCGACACGACGAGGTCGGATCCGTCTTCGCCGACCGAACCCGACTCGGCCACTGCGACGTCGTCGACTGCGATACCGACCCCGCCTCGATACGGGCCCCACGCTCCGCTGTACTGCTCACGTAGGCGATCCAGTGCGGCATTCGTGCCGATCTGCGGATAGTCGGCCACCTTTTCGGGTTCGGCGAGGAACCCGCCGGCGTAGGTGACGCGACCGTTCTCGCCGAAAGATGCATTGATGATCAGGGACGAGCGGACGCCGTCGATCTTGACGTAGCCGGTCACACCCGCCGACCAATCGTCGGCCCAGGTCTCGAGAACGAGGTCGTTCTTCGACCAACCGAGCTCGGCAGCCAACGACAAGAACAGATCTTCGGCCTCCGACTTGGACGGCACGTTCTCCGGCGGGGTCATCTCCTCGGTGGTGCACGGCGCTACTGCGGAGGTACCCGAGGTTTCGCCGCTCACACCGTTGGCATCGGTGCCTTCGCCCGTGGAACCGCCAGCCGCTGGCACAGGCTCAGGACACGACACCATCGGAGTCGACACGGCGGCCCAGCCCTCACTGAACCACCAACTGAGCATGGCATCCGAAGACACCGTGATCGACGGACCGGATCCATCGTTCGGTCCGGTCATCCAGGTCTTCCATTCGTATTCCGTGCCGGGATCGGAGACGTTCTTGGCGAACTCGCCATCGATCGAGAAAGCCTTGGCCAACTTGTCGAGTTGTGACGCCGATGGCTCGGCACCCGTTCGGAACACCCAAGCACTCATGTCACCATCGAGCGCCGGTAGATCGCCGTTCACTTCGAACTTCCACTCCACGGGTCGGTAGGGCATCATCATCTTCGAATCTCCTGCGGCGGCCTCACCCATCGCCGCCGCCGCTGGTGACGTCTGCTGACCGACGCGCAGAACGGGAGGTTTGCCCAACGAGTCGGGGTCGTCGCCGCAACCGACGATCAACATGGCGGTCAGGACGACGGGGGCAGTGGCCTTCATCACTCGTGAAACGGTAGGCGCGGTTCGGATCGTTCGCATGTCATTACGACGTTTCGGTACCGGTGTCCGGTTCCCGGAAATGTGACGTCGCCCGACCTGTCATCGATCGAACAGGGCATCCACGAATTGATCGGGGTCGAAGACGACGAGATCGACGATCGTCTCACCGAGGCCCACCAGTTTGACCGGGATCCCCAATTCGGTCTCGATGGCGAAGACGATTCCGCCCTTGGCCGAACCGTCGAGTTTGGTGAGCACCACTCCGGTGACTCCGGCGGCATCGGCGAATTCGCGGGCCTGCGACAAGCCGTTCTGACCAGTTGTGGCATCGACCACGAGAAGGACTTCGGTCACTCGTCCAGGTTCACGATCGGCGACCCGGCGCACCTTGCGTAGTTCGTCCATCAGGTTCGACTTGTTCTGCAGCCGACCCGCGGTGTCACCGATGACGAGATCGGCTCCTCGAGCAGCTGCACGCTGCACGGCGTCGAAGATCACCGAGCTCGGATCTCCACCCTCGGCGCCCCGGACGAGCTCGGCACCCGAACGATCGGCCCACGTGCCGAGTTGTTCGGCCGCAGCGGCACGAAAGGTGTCGCCGGCTCCGAGAACCACCGACCGACCGGCACCGACCTGCTGGGCCGAGATCTTGCCGATCGTCGTCGTCTTTCCAACTCCGTTCACCCCGACGACGAGCCAGACGTTCACCAGGCCATGCGACGCGAGTCCGGTTTCGAAGTGCAGATCGCGATGGGATGAAGAAAGACGCGACTTCATCTCGGCCCGCAGTGCTTCGATCACATCGTCGGGGCTCGACAACTCCTTGGCGCGGACCCGTTCCCGCAATGAATCGAGGAGTTCCGTCGTGATGCCCAATCCGAGATCGGCGCGCAAGAGGCCCTCCTCGAGATCGTCCCAGGTTTCATCGGAAATCCCGCCTCGCGCCCGGACTCCCCCGATCGCGCCGGCCATGACCGCGGCTGCCTTGCCCATGCGCTCGCGAAAAGTCGGCGGCCCAGCAAAAGGTGCCTCGACCACTTCCTCCTTGACGACGGGAGCCACGTCTGGCAACTCGACGGCGGGTGCGGTCGGTGTTTCGACCTCGACGACTTCGACCTGCACGACCGCCGAACCGCGGCGTCGATTGAGCAGCACGACACCGAGTCCGAAGACCACGGCCACGACGAGCAGGACGATGAGAAGCGACTGGGTGTTCATGTCCGTCTCGTTCTATCGGGGCGAAGGTTCAGGAACCGGCGACCGTCTTCTCGGTCACGACTTTCGACGAACCGCCGGGCTGCATGCTCACGCCGAGCAGGCAGTCACCGGCTTCCATCGTTCGCTTCTGATGGCTCACGATCAGGAGCTGCGCCTCTTGGCGGAATTCCCGGATGAGCCCGAGGAACCGATGCAGGTTCACGTCGTCGAGCGCAGCTTCGACTTCGTCCATCACGTAGAAGGGCGAGGGTCGACTACGGAAGACCGCGAAAAGGAAGGCCAGCGCCGTGAGGCTCCGCTCACCGCCCGACAGCAGACTCAACTTCTTGACGTTCTTGCCACCCGGCTTGGCTTCGACTTCGATGCCCGTATCGAGCAGGTCGTCGGGATTCGTGAGAACCAATCGTCCGTTGCCACCGGGAAAGAGCAATCCGAACAGCTGAGTGAAGTTCGTACTCACATCGGCGTAGGCCGCCGCGAACACCTGCTGGATCTCATTGTCGATGGCGGCGATCACGCGAGTGAGTTCCCGTCGAGTGTTGCGCACGTCTTCGAGTTGGGCCTCGAGGAAGGTATGACGCTCCTGAAGTTCGGTGAACTCCTGCAGTGCGAGTGGGTTGATCGGGCCCATCAGGCGCAACTCACGCTCGAGATCGCGGACCCGCGCCGGGGCACTCACTCCCTCGGGCAACTCGGGAAGTTCGGCCGCTTCGGCCACCGACGGCTCGACGTCGAGGTCGCGTCGGAGCATTTCGACGGTTCCTTCAAGTCGCAATTTCACCTCGGCCTCGTCGACTTCGTTGCGTCGAGACACTTCGCGAAGTTCTTCGAGTTCGCGCTCGGATGTCGAACGGGTCCGGCGCATCTCGTCGAGTCGGCCGGCCAAGGCGCGAACCTCGTCGCTCTGTCGGCGACGGCGCTCGTGGAGATCAGCCAGTCGTGCCTCGATTGTCTGGCGATGCGATTCGACGATCGTCGACAGTCGTTCGGTTGCCAGCAGAATTCGCTCGATGCGCTCGCGGTGACCGGCCACCCGCGAACGTGCCTCGGCATCGGACTCGAGACGGCGCTCCACATCGGCGAGGCGTTCCTCGAGGAATTGGCGGCGCTCGAGGAGCCCAGCTGAACGGACCTCGAGATCTCGACGGCGACCGACGAGCAATGCGGCCTTGGCTTCCATCGACGCACGAGCTTCCCCCCGTGCTTTGGCGGCTTCGGCCTCGGCAGCCTCTTCGCGCTCGAGTGAGGGCATGATGCGATCGAGCTCGGCCACCCGACCGCGTTGACCAGTGAGGCGTTCATCGAGTTCGCGACGGGTGACCTCGAGCCCTTCGACCTCCGACGCCTGTTCGCGCCGCTCGCTCTGAGCGCGGGCGAGAGCTTCCCCGGCCGCCGTGAATGCCGCGTCGTTGGCATCGAGTCGCTTCTGTACGTCGAGTTCAGCGGCACGCGCCGACAGCTGCGCAGCGGATGCCTCCCGAACCACTTGCTCACAACGCGTCAGTTCGGACCTCGCATCTTCGGCTCGCGACAGGGCATCCTCCAATGCCGAGGCGGTCGCGCCATCGCTCGCCGCCCCGATCCGCCAACCCATCGACGTGAACCGATCGCCGCGCGTTGTCACCGCAACCAGCGTCGGATCGGCGATCACGACATCGACCGCCGCCGTCCAGTCGTCGACCCGAACGGCGCGGGCCAGTAGAGCTTGTACCAGACCGGTGACGTCCGGACGTGAGGATCGGACGTGCCCGACCAACGGCTGAGCACCCGAGGGAATCCGAACTGCCGATCGATCGAGAACTGCATCGAGGGCCAAGACGGCGCCGGACGCATCGGAAGAACGCAGGCGTGAAAGGGCTTCTCGCGCCGCATTGCCGTC
>JBEGQB010000024.1:0-13604 GCA_041181165.1 Actinomycetota bacterium | reverse complement strand
ACATAGGTGGACATGCCCGGCTTGCCGGCTTTGCCCTCGACCGACGACACGTTGATCACACGGCCGTAGCCCTGCGGGATCATGTACTTGAAGGCCCGACGCATGACCCAGAGCGTGTGCCACAAGTTCCACTTCATGGCGTCGTCCATCGCTTCGTCGGTGAGCTCGGCGATCGGAGCGAACCCGGCTGCGCCTCCGGCATTGGCCACGAGGATGTCGAGACGTCCGAAGTGAGCGACCGTGCCATCGACGACGGCCTCGCAATCTTCGCGTCGCTTCACATCACCTGCGATGAAGTGGACGCGATCCCCGGCGTCGATTTCGGCCAGGGTCTTGGCGGCTTTGCTGGGATCGCGTCCGTTGATCACGACCCGCGCACCTTCGGCGAGGAACGCTTTGGCGATGGCCAGTCCGATCCCTCTCGTTCCTCCGGTCACACAGGCGACCCGCCCGTCCAACGTCCCCATGAGACACCCCCTCGTCGGTGGATCCCCGATCCTCGGTCCGACGGGCGAAGCGTAGACCGTCAGACCGAAGCGGCGAGAAGGGAGCCCCGAAGAGCCGACTTGGCGGCGGCAATTGCCGTCCGGTGGTGACGTTGATCGTCGGAGGCCGTGTCGGTGAGCCCTGACAGTGTCGTGAGGATGAACGACAGGACCATCGATCGATGCGCACGGTCGACGTCACCGGCCGCCACGGCTTCCTCGACCAATTCGACCACGAACTTCTGGGTCGGCAACTGCGCATCGTTCAGGGCAGCAGCCATCTCTGGATGACGGCGCGCATCGACCCGGACCGCTCCGAGGAAGCGTGCATACGAAGGATCCTCACCATTCAGGGCATGAGCGGCATCCAGAACTCCGTCGAAACGCTCGAGGAACGACGCTTTGCCTCGAACAGCGTCGTTGAAGCGAGCCGAAACCAGCCCCTGAACGTCCTCCAGAACCGCGACGTAGAGGTCGGCCTTGGATGGGAAGTAGTGGTACAGGGCCGCCGGGGTGATGCCCGCCTGCCCGGCGATGTCCCGGTTGGTGGTGACCTCGTACCCGTGCACGGCGAAGGTCTCCCGGGCGATGACCAGGATCCGACGACGGGTTTCGGCCGAGTCGGTGGCCGGCGGCCGACCCAGAGTCCGAGCCTTCTTGCCGGTACGCGCCATGAAGCGAGTATGGCGGGAGTCGCCATCTGCCAACGGGTCGAGCGTTCCGGCACGGTTGCCTTACTGATCGGACGGTCAATTACGGTGGAGCCGTGAGCACGCCGACACTTCCCTCCCTCGAAGACTTCACGCGTGAGGCCAAGGCATGGCTCGAGGCCAACGCTGAATACCGCTCGAGCGGAACCGAGGACAAGGACCTCGTCTGGGGTGAGGGCGAATTCTCGGTGTCGGTTTTCCATTCGCTGACCTTCGAAGAGGAAAAAGCCCTCCTCGATCGGGCGAGTGGCTGGACCCGCAAGAAGGCCGAGCGCGGCTACCACGCGATCACCTGGCCGGTCGAGCACGGCGGACTCGGTCTGCCGCGCGAGTACGCGCGTGCATTTTCCAAACTCGAAGCCCAATTCGTCACGCCGACCGGGCACGAGACGCACAGCGTGACCATCGGTCTCATTGCGCCGACCATCAACATCTACGGAACTCCCGAGCAGAAGGCCGACTTCGTCGGGCGCTTCCTTGCCACCCGAGATCTCTGCTGTCAGTTGTTCTCGGAGCCCGGTGCCGGCAGCGACCTCGCCTCATTGGCGTGTCGCGCCGAGCGCGATGGCGACGAATGGGTGATCAACGGTCAGAAGGTCTGGAGCTCCGGTGCACAGTTCTCCAAATACGGTGAACTCATCGCCCGAAGCAACGTCGATGTCGTCAAGCACAAAGGCATGACGGCCTTCGTCATCCCGATGGATCTTCCCGGGATCGAGATCCGTCCCATCAAACAGATGAGTGGTGGCTCGTCCTTCAACGAGGTTTTCTTCAACGACGTCCGCATTCCGGACTCCATGCGCCTCGGACCCGAAGGGGAAGGCTGGAAGGTGGCCCTCACCACTCTCGGATTCGAGCGCGACCACTCCGGCGATGGCGGTGGAGGTGGATCACGGGTGGGCGGTTCGTGGCGCATTCTTCTCGCCACGGCACGGGCCATGGGAATGACATCCGATCCCGTCATGCGCCAAGAACTCGCCAAGGCATACACGCACTTTCGTGTCGAGGGCTTCGTCAATCGACGAGCCGCTGACATGCGTCGCTCCGGCGCTCCCCCGGGACCGGAGGGCTCGCTCGGCAAACTGATCTGGACCGAAGGCATGCGCAGGGTCACCGACGTGGTGTCGCGAATCCTCGGACCATCGTTGATCGCCGACACCGGCGAGTGGGGCACCTATGGCTGGGGCGAGCACGTGCTCGGTGCACCCGGATACCGCATCGCCGGTGGCTCGGATGAAACCCAGCGCAACATCATCGGTGAACGCGTCCTCGGTTTGCCCGGCGACGTTCGGGTCGACAAGGACCTTCCGTGGAAGGACACCAAGCGCTGACGTTCCCGTATCACGGGACGCGGCAAGTTCTCGGGAGCGGATCATCCGCTTCCGATCATCAGCAAGATTCACAACAAGGGGGAAGCAATGGATCTCGGACTCAAAGGGAAAAAGGCTCTCGTCACCGGCTCGACCAAGGGGCTCGGGCGAGCAATCGTCGAAACTCTCCTCGCCGAAGGTGCATCGGTCGCGATATGCGCTCGTAATGCCGATGAGGTCGCGGCCGCGGTTGCGGACCTCTCCAAGAGAGGAAAGGTCGTCGGAAGCGCCGTCGATGCCGGTGACTCGGAAGCTCTCCGGGCGTGGGTGGCCTCATCAGCCGAACAACTCGGCGGCATCGACATCTACGTGCACAACACGTCGGGAAAGCCCGCCCGCAAACTCGAGGGATGGATCAACAACTTCAACATCGACCTCATGGCTCTCGTGCACGGCGTCGAGGCGGCCACCTCGCATCTCGCCAACGGAGGCGGCTCGATCGTGAGCATCGGTACCACTGCGACCGCCGAGCACTTCGGTGGCGGATCGGGTAGCTACAGCGCCCTCAAGTCGGCCGTCACGAACTGGACTCTCGGTCAGGCCCAAGTACTCGGCGCACAGGGGGTTCGTTGCAACGTCGTGTCGCCCGGACCGATCTTCGTGAACGGTGGCGACTGGGACATGATCAAGCAACACATGACGCCTTTCTTCGAATCGACCGAGAAGGCGCACCCCGGTGGTCACATGGGCAACCCGGACGATGTTGCGAACGCAGTCGCTTTTCTCGTGAGCGATCGCGCGAAGCACATCAACGGCGTGAATCTCACCGTCGACGGTGGCTTCCTGAAGCGCGTCGATTTCTGATCCGGCTCGGGCGATGAGCAACTCCGCTCCGGGTCGCCGGATCGACATCACCCTGGTGGCCGGCGGCAAGTATCACGACATCGACTTCGCCCGTCGCGAACTTCTCGCGCTCCTCGCCGAGCACGACGAGTTCCGCGTGAGGGTTCAACCCGACTACGAGGACACCTCGGGAATCACGTCGTCGTCGATACTCGTTTCCTACACCTGCGATGTCCGTCCGTCGGAGAAGGCACAACGCGAGATCCGTGAGTGGGTCGTGAACGGCGGCCGTTGGGTCGCTCTGCACGGAACCAACGCGGCATTGACACTCGGCGGCCCGAACGGCGTCGAAGCGCCGCGGGTGTTCCCGCTCTGGGCCGAAACCCTCGGCAGTCAGTTCGTGGCTCATCCGCCCATCCAGCCGTATTCGGTCCAGGTCTCGGATCCTTCGCACTGGTTGGTTGCCGGTATCGAATCTTTCGACACCGACGACGAGCTGTACCTGAGCGAATACGCGGACCGATCGGCGCTGCATCCCCTTCTCCACACCACATGGCGAGGAGACGCCGCCGGATTCGCCGAACACGACTGGAACGACGGTGATCCGACCCATCTCGTGATGTATCTCCGCGAACTCGGAGCCGGCTCGGTTCTCTACAACACACTCGGTCACTGCCGCGGTCACTACGACATGGCCCCGGTCCTCGACTTCTACCCGCGTATCGAGCGTTGCTCGTGGGAGAAGCCCGCCTACTACGAGCTTCTCCGGCGTTCATTGCGCTGGGCGCGCGGCCTGACCGCCTGATCCATCCCTTCACGAAGTCACGCCAAGGAGACGACATGTCCATCTCACCGGACAAACAATTCGATCTGCACCGACGCATGGTTCGCATTCGACTCTTCGAAGAGGCGGCCGGCCGCCTCGCCGAAGCGAATCGATTGCCCGGATTCCTCCATCTCTACGTCGGTGAGGAAGCCGTGGCCTCGGGTGTGTGCGGAGCACTCAACGACGACGACCACATCACTTCGACCCACCGGGGCCATGGCCACCTGGTCGCCAAGGGCGGGGACTTCAATCGAATGATGGCCGAACTCATGGGCAAGGCGACGGGTTACTGCAAGGGCAAGGGGGGTTCGATGCACATCAGCGACCTCTCACTCGGAATGCTCGGGGCGAACGGCATCGTCGGTGCCGGTTCACCAATCGCCGTCGGTGCCGCCTTCGCCAACAAGTACCGCAAGAAGGGACAGGTGGCGGTGGCGTTCTTCGGCGACGGCGCCACCAATATCGGAGCCTTCCACGAAGCCGCCAACATGGCCTGCGCGCTCCACCTGCCGATCGTGTTCGCCTGTGAGAACAACGAGTACGGCGAGTTCACCCCTCGCGACAAGACGATGGCCATCACCGACATCGTCGATCGCGCCGCCGGGTACGGCATGCCGGGCGTGATCGTGGACGGCATGGACGTCATCGCGGTTCACGAAGCTGCCCTCGAAGCGGTCGAGCGCGCCCGAAACGGCGGTGGACCCTCCCTCATCGAAGCCAAGACCTACCGCTTCTACAACCACCACGGCGTGCAGAACCTCGGCCTCAAGTACCGCTCGGACGACGAAGTGGCCCGGTGGAAGGAGCGGGATCCGATCTTCACCCTCGAGGATCGCATGGTCGAGAACAAAGTCGCCACGCGTGAACGGTTCGAAGAAATCTGGACCGAACTGCGCAACGACATCGACAACGCGATCAAGTTCGCCGAAGAGAGCCCTGTTCCCTCCCCCGACCAAGTTCTGGTCGACGTCTACACCAAGAAAGCAGGCGCACGATGAGCGACGAGCGCAAACTCCCGTATGTCATGGCATTCAACGAAGCCGTGAGTCAGGCGATGGAGGCCGACCCGTCGGTCTTCTGCGCCGGTGAGGACATCGGCGCCTTCGGTGGCGTGTTCGGCACCTTCGGCGGACTGCAAGCGAAGTTCGGAGCCGACCGCGTGGTCGACACGCCGATCAGTGAGCAGGCCATCGTCGGCCTCGGTGTCGGTGCCGCCGCCACCGGACTTCGTCCGATCGTCGACTTGATGTTCATGGACTTCATCTGCGTCGCCATGGACCAAATCGTCAATCAGGCGGCCAAGTTGAAGTACATGTTCGGTGGAGAGGCAACGCTGCCACTCACGATCACCACCGCCGGCGGTGGCGGGCTGTCGGCGGCGGCACAACACAGCCAGTCGCTCGAAGCCATCCTGTGCCACATCCCCGGTCTCAAGGTCGTGTACCCGTCGACCCCTTACGACATGAAGGGGCTCATGACGGCGTGCATCAACGAGGACAACCCGACGGTCATGGTGAAGCACAAGCGCCTTCTCGGCATGACCGGACACGTGCCGGCCGAGCGCTACGAGATCCCTCTCGGCAAGGCGAACATCGTCCGGCCGGGCAAGGACGTCACGATCGTCGCCTACGGACGAATGGTGCACGAGTCGGTTGCCGCGGCCGAGAAGCTGGCTGCCGAGGGTGTCGAATGCGAAGTCATCGATCCCCGTACGTTGCAGCCTCTCGACACCGAGACGATCGTCGAGTCGGCCAAGAGGACAAACCGTGTCCTCGTCGTGCACGAAGCCGTGCGCTTCGGCGGGCTCGGGGCCGAGATCGCGGCTCAGATCCAGGAGCAGGCCTTCGATTATCTCGATGCGCCCGTCGGCCGCATCGGCGCACCGTTCTCTCCGGTTCCGTTCTCACCGGCCCTCGAACAGCACTACATCCCCGACGCCGCGGCCATCGAAGCCGGAATCCGCGACGCCCTCATGCGGGTCGGAGCCTGACACCCACCGTGTCGACCGTCGGAATCATCGTCAATCCCAATGCAGGGAAGGACATCCGCCGACTGGTGACCCCGGCGACGCACACGTCGGATGTCACCAAGGTCGGCATCGTGCGGCGCGCCATCGTGGCCGCAGCCGAGGCCGGCGCCGAACGCATTCTCATCGCTCCCGACACGCACCATCTCGGCGAGCGCGCCGCTGACGGTCTCGATGCACCCGTCGAGGTCGTGGACGAGCCGATCACGGGTTCGCGCTACGACACGATCGGTGCGGCACGACGCTTCTGGAAGGAACAAGCCGGTGCCGTGATCGCGCTCGGGGGCGACGGAACATCACGCGACGTCGCGCTCGGATGGCCCGATGCGCCGCTCATCGCCATCTCCACCGGCACGAACAACGTGTATCCCTCGGCGATCGATGGAACCTCGGCCGGCGCCGCCGCGGGGTACGTCGCAACCGGAGCAGTCGGAATCGAGTTGGTCGGACGTCGCAGCAAGCGCATCGTCGTTCACATCGACGACAAGGATTCATCCGTCGATGACGTCGCCCTTGTCGACCTGGCATTCATCGACGCCGACTTCGTCGGAGCACGCGCCGTCCGCGATCCCCACACGATCCGGGCCGTGGTCGCCGCAGTGGCAACGCCGGCCTCCACCGGACTCTCGGCCATCGCCGGACGCATCCACCCCGTCGACCGTTGGGAGACCGGTGGTGTCTTCGTTCGGCTCGGAGAAGGCGGACGGCGCGTGAGAGTCCCCCTCGCTCCCGGATCGTTCACCACCATGAACGTGAGCGAAGTACGCCCACTGCGTGATGGTGAGGCGATCACGCTCTCGGGTCGAACGATCTTGGCTTTCGACGGTGAGCGCGACCGGCCGGTGTCACCGGAAGGCTCGGTGACCTCCCGGGTCGAGAGCAGCGGACCCCTGCTCATCGATGTCGAAAGCACCCTCGTCCACGCCGCCCGCGCACGTCGATTCGATCTCGACGCGAACACATCGACCGGAGACCACCATGGCGACTGAATTCCTGATGCCCAAACTCGGCTTGACGATGGAGGAAGGCACCATTCTCGAATGGTTGGTTCCGAGTGGAACCAACGTTTCCCCCGGCACGGCCGTTCTGCGTATCGAAACCGACAAGGTCGAAAGCGATGTCGAATCAGCCGGTGGCGGGATCCTCCATCAAATCGCCGACGTCGGTAGCACTCATCCGTGCGGTGCGGTCATCGGATTTCTCCTCGCCGAAGGTGAAGAGCCGCCCGTGGTCGCCGCACCGACTGCACCCGCTCCGTCATCAGCTGCCCGCCCCACGACCGCCACGGCTCCGGCCGCGGCAACAACGGTCACCCGTCAGGGCGGACGGATCTTCGTCTCTCCCAATGCCCGGCGCGTCGCCGCCGAACTCGGAGTCGACATCACCACGGTGAACGGCACTGGCCCGAACGGTCGGATTGTCTCCGAGGACGTCGAAGCGGCGTCGCGTCGTCCGGTCACTCCTCGCCCGTCCCAACCACTTGGCGTTCCGGCGTCGGCGAGCGGTGTTCTCGCCACTGCCGCTGCTCGCCAACTGGCCGACTTGCTCGGAATCGATCTCGCCGCCGTCCCGGCCGACCCGTCCGACGGACGTATCAGTCGCGATGGCGTGGCGGCTCATGTTCGTCAACGGCTCGCGGCCAGCACTCCGAAGACGATCGACACCGCGCTGGCACCCGCCACGCAAACGCCGTCGAGCATGAAGCG
Organism: Actinomycetota bacterium; assembly: GCA_041181165.1. Classification (GTDB taxonomy): domain Bacteria; phylum Actinomycetota; class Acidimicrobiia; order Acidimicrobiales; family Ilumatobacteraceae; genus Casp-actino8. The sequence goes on along the minus strand of JBEGQB010000024.1, from coordinate 5,698 downwards.
GATGTCGGGCATGCGCGGCACCATCGCCAAGCGCATGCATTCGTCGCTGCAGCAGATGGCCCAACTCACGCTCACGATGGACGCCGATCTCGATGCAGTGATCGCCGATCGATCGGCACGAGAAGGTGACGACGTCGTACCGGGTTTCACCGATTACGTGCTGGCCGCGGCGGCCCGGGCTCTGCGTGCCCACCCAATCGTCAATTCGCAGGTGACCGATGACGGCATCGCCCTGCTTCCCGATGTTCATGTCGGACTCGCAGTCGCCCTCGATGAGGGACTCGTCGTGCCCGTCGTGCGCAATGCCGATCGGATCGATCTCGTCACCTTGGCCAAGGAATCGAAGAGATTGGCCTCGGCCGCTCGCTCGGGGAGCCTGGCCCTGGCCGACCTCGAAGGTGGCACCTTTTCCGTGAGTGCCTTGGGGATGTTCGGCGTCGATGCCTTCACGCCGGTCATCAACCCACCCAATACCGCGATCCTGGGCGTTGGTCGTCTGCGCGACGATCTCGTGTTGGGAGCCAAGGGCAAGGTCACGACGGTGAAGCGGCTGACGCTCAGTCTGACTTGGGATCACCGAGTGTTCGACGGCGCGCCAGCCGCACAGTTCTGCCAGTCGATCGTTTCGTTCCTCGCCGATCCGGCGAGCCTCGATCGGTCCGCCTAGCCGCGCGCCGCTTCCAGCACGGGCAGGAACCGCTCGGGAACGGCGAGCCACTCGTCAGGGCTCGTGATCGCCGACCAGAAATTGTGTTCGAGAGTGAGTTCTTCGAACCCTGCTTCACGGGCAGCCGTCGCATCGGCCACCATCGCCGCCATGTTGTCGCCGTCGGACGGAGCGGGGGCACCCGGCGCCTGAACGAACGAGCGCGTGAATACCTTGAGCGGAGCCAAGCCCGGCCCTCGATTCGCATCCAGCGATTCGACGATCGACTTCACCTTTGAGGCACGCATACCCGCCGGGTTCCATGCGTCGAACCATTGTGCGGTCCGCGCCAACCCTTCTTTCGACCACATGCCCGAGAGCAACATCGGTCGGGGCTTCTGGAGAGGTTTGGGATTCACACGAGCCGGCGGAATACGAAAGATGCCTCCGTCGTACGACACGGGATCGTCCTGCCAACACGCCAGCAACGCGGGGATGAAATCGTCCATCCGTCGTCCGCGGGTTTCGATGTCGGTTCCGGAGGCCTCGTGCTCTTCGGCGCTCCAACCCACCCCGAGGCCGACGATGAGGCGGCCCTTCGACATCTGATCGATCGTCGCCAGACGCTGCGCGAGTTGAACCGGCCAATGATTCCCGGCCACCAGGATGCTCGTCCCCAACTTCACTCGCTCGGTCACTGCCGCGACGTAGGCGAGCGTCTCGAGTGGAGCGAACACCGACTCGTATTCGGCGGGTGGCAGATTCCCTCCACCGCCGTAACCGCGGCGAGGTTCGAGTGGGTACATGAAGTGGTCCTGCACCCACAAGCCCGAATATCCGAGAGCCTCGGCACGCCGGGCGAATTCGACGATCACGTCACCGCGCACATGACGACCGAGTTGGGGCAGGCAGAGTCCGACTCCGGTCATGGCCAAACGCGGTCTACTCGGTCACGAGTCGACCGGCCGAAATGCCGCGTCGGAAGAGATCGGACAATTCATGATCAGGGGTTTCGAGGATCGCGTCGAGCCAACCGTGGACGTACTGCGCGCCACCTTCGTTGCGGCCGAATACGAACTCTTTCTTGGCTCCGGTCTTGACCGTCCGTTGGATCTTCAGACCGGTCGCGTAGTCCTCGTCGCGCACGACCATTTCGAGGAAGGCGATCTGCTTGTTGGCGGTCTCGATGAACTCTTCCGTGAGCGGCGCGGTCGAGATGAAATCGAGATACGTGACCGACTCGTCCGCTGTGGCTCCCGGGAAGATCCGTGCGACTTGGTAGATCTTGTGGTCGCCGATCTCGAAGCCGGCGATCGACGCGTGAGGAAACACGCTCCAGACTCCCCCGGTGAGCACCGAATCGGGCCAGTTCTCCTGAGGGATGTTCTCGAGCTTCGCCCACGGTCCACGCGGACCCGTGACGCGCTGATGAGGGCCGACCCGGTGGAACAACGCGTCACACGGGAAATCCGGACCGAAAGTGTTCTTGTGCAGAATCGGCAGGTGGTAGAAGTCGACGTACCCGTCGAAGGAAACCTTCCAGTTGGGGCCGACCAAACGACGCGATCCGAAGTGATTCATGTCGGCGAAACCGCAGAACTCGAGGAGTTCGTCATAGCCGGCGAAGAAGGCATCGAAATCGAGAGACGAGGTCGGTGACAGGACGACCCAGATGAGTCCGGCGCGCTCGGTGACGGGCAGAGACGTGAGACCCAGGCACGACATGTCGATGTCACCGAAATCACCCTGTTTGAATATCCCGACGAGGTCACCCTGCTGGTCGTAGATCCAGTTGTGGTACGGGCACGCGAACCGACGCGCCGAGCCGATTCCCTCGTCGACGAGCATCGCACCTCGGTGACTGCACATGTTGACGAACGCCCGCACGACACCCGTGGCATCGCGCGAGATCAGAACCGGCATGCCGACGATTTCGATCGCCTTGTACGAGTTCGGTTCCTTGATCTCAGCCGACGTCGCGATCAAGAGGGGTACACGCTTGAAAATGAGGTCGACTTCCCGTTGCCAACGTTCGGGATCGAAGTAGTTGGAGGCCGGAATCGTCGTGACACCCTCGGTCTGATCGACCGTGCCGGCTTTGTTGTGGGCGATCGTTCGTTCCGCCATGGCGATCAACTTCTTGCGACTCATGACTCCCCTTCCCCCGTCCGTACCCTAGGTCGGCTCAGTCGTTCTGCAGCAGATGAACGAGGCTGCTCGTGTCCCAACGCCGCCCACCTCGGGCCATCACCTGGGCATAGAACTGATCGACCAGAGCCGTGAGCGGCAGTCGGGCACCGTTGCGGTCGGCTTCCGACAGGCAGATGCCGAGGTCCTTGCGCATCCACTCGACCGCGAACCCGAACTCGAATTCACCCTTGGCCATCGTCCGGGCCCGGTTGTCCATCTGCCAACTCTGCGCAGCGCCCTTTCCGATCACCTCGACGACCATCTCGACATCGAGGCCGGCCTTCTGAGCGAAGTTGACTCCCTCGGCCAAGCCCTGCACGACGCCGGCGATGCAGATCTGGTTCACCATCTTGGTGAGCTGACCGGCGCCGGCCGGTCCGAGTCGTTCACACGCTCGGGCGTACGGCCCGACGGCCACCCGCGCCCGCTCGAACACGCTCTCATCGTCGGATCCACACATGATGGTGAGGACACCGTTCTCGGCGCCGGCCTGACCACCGGATACGGGGGCGTCGACGAAGCCGATCGAACGCTGTGTGCAAGCCGCCGCAAGTTCGCGAGCGACGTCGGCCGATGCGGTCGTGTGATCGATGAGAACGGATCCGGGTTTCATTCCATTCAGAGCGCCGTTGGGTCCGAGAGCAACCGAACGAACATCGTCGTCGTTCCCCACGCACATCATCACGAAGTCCGCGCCCTCGACCGCTTCGACCGGAGTCGGTTTGGCCTGCCCGCCGTGTTGGGCGACCCAGGCGAGCGCCTTGGCCGGGGTCCGGTTGTAGACGGTCACCGACCGTCCGGCTCGGGCCAAGTGCCCGGCCATCGGGCCGCCCATCACACCTAGTCCGAGGAAGGCCACCTGCATCGAGTCCGCTTGGGTCATGGAACGAAGTCTGTCAGGCCTCGTCCCGCAGCCCGGAACATCAACGGTTCAGGGACGTATCACTCGGGAGTCACGTAGGCGCTGGTGATCCCACCATCGATCACCAGCGATTGGCCGGTCATCCAACTGCTCTCGTCCGAGGCGAGGAACAAGGCCCCGTTGGCGATCTCGATCGGTTCACCGAAACGACCCATCGGAATGTGGACGAGGCGGCGGTTGCGCTTGGCATCGTCGCTCAGGAACTTGGCGAGCAACGGCGTCATGATCGGGCCCGGACACAGCGCATTGGCCCGGATACCCCGACGGGCGTAGATCACGGCGATCTCACGGGTCATGGCGAGCACGGCGCCCTTGGATGCGGTGTAGGCGATCTGCGGAGTGGCGGCTCCCATGTGGGCCACGAAACTGGCGACGTTCACGATCGAGCCACCACCCGAGGCGAGCATGGCCGGAATGCCGTGACGGCACCCGAGCAGGACTCCCTTCACGTTGATGTCCATCGTGCGCTCGTAAACCTCGATCGGCGTCGACTCGGGATCGTCGTCGTCACCGAGCATCACGCCGGCGTTGTTGTAGAGGACGTGCAGTCCGCCGAAGGTCTCCACTGCGTGGGCCACTGCGTTGGCCACGCTGTCTTCGTCGCTCACATCGCACGCCACGAAAGTTGCCTCACCGCCGGCGGCATCGATCGCGCTCACCACTTCGTCCCCATCCGTCACATCGGCCACGACCACGCGCGCGCCTTCGGCTGCGAAGAGTTCGGCGGCCACGCGCCCCAGCCCCGACGAGGCTCCGGTGATGAGGGCAACCTTGCCGGACAGTCGTTCCATTTCGTTCGTCTCGTTCCGCTCAGATCCGCTCGAAGTAGCGGAACATCTCCCAGTCGGTGACCGTCTTGTGGAAGGCCTCCCACTCGGATTCGGCCGAACGCAGGATCCAGTGGTGGGCTTCCTCGCCGAAGCACTCCTTGGCCACTGCGCTGTCGCGCCAGAGGTCGATCGCATCGCGGAGATTCCAGGGGATCCGCTCGATGTCGGTTGCGGTGTACCCGTTGCCGACGTAGGGATCCGAAAGTTCGAGTTCGTGCCGGATGCCGTGGAGCCCGCCGGCGATGGCCCCCGCAAAGGCCAGGTAACTGATCGCATCGGCTCCTGGGATTCGGTTCTCGACTCGAGTCGACGAACCGTGTCCGACCTTGCGGAATCCGAGTGTGCGGTTGTCGATGCCCCAGCCGACTCCGGTGGGAGCCCACGACTCGGGCTGAAAACGCTTGTACGAGTTGACGGTCGGTGCCCAGAGAAGTGAGAACTCGCGAGCGGTGGCGATTTGCCCGGCGAGGAAATGCCGGAACACCTTGCTCATCCCGTGACGGTCGGAGTCGTCGGCGAACAGGGCCGTGCTCCCGTTGTCCGACCAGAGACTCACGTGCACATGACACGACGATCCGACATCGGCGAAGTTCGGCTTGGCCATGAACGACACCGAGCGATCCATCTGGGCGGCGATCTCCTTGGCCGCGGTCTTGTACACCAGATTCCGATCGGCCATTTCCACTGCGGTGGCGTAGCCGATGTTGATCTCATGCTGCCCGGCCCCGGCCTCGCCTTTGGAGAACTCGACGGGAACCCCGGCTTCGTTCAACGACTTTCGAATCAGCCCGATCACTGGTTCATCCCGGGTCGTGGCCTGAATGTTGTAATCCTCGGCCCAAGCCGAATGCGGTCGGAGTCGGTGATAGCCACGGGCGAGTGCCTCGTCGTAGGACTCGTGGTAGAGGAAGAACTCGATCTCACTTCCCACCATCGCCGTGAACCCGAGCGCTCGTGCGCGTTCCTCCTGGCGCTTCAAGATCGTTCGAGGTGACACCTCGACCGCGCGACCATCGGGTGTTCGGAGATCGCAGATCACGAGCGCGGTCTTGGGGACCCACGGCAACACACGAACCGTCGACCAATCGGCGACGGCCACCATGTCACCGT
>JBEGQB010000023.1:0-13766 GCA_041181165.1 Actinomycetota bacterium | reverse complement strand
ACGCCGGTCGCCGGCGAGTGAGATTCACTGACTAGTTCAGCGCCCGTCGAGCGGCGGCGATATCGAGAGCGAGTTGCGCCTTGAGCGCGTCGATGCCATCGAACTTCTGCTCACCACGAAGTCGGGCCACGAACCTGAGCCGAGCGCTCTCGCCGTACATTTCGAGAGGCTGATGGTCGGTTGGAACGTTCACGTTGATCTTCTCGACCACGTTCTCGGCCACGTTCTCAACCACGTTCTCGGCAACGTTCTCGGCAACGTTCTCGGCCAGGTTCTCGATGACATGGGCTTCCACCAATGACACCGGCTGATCGTCATAGAACGTGGGACGACGCCCGATGTTGACGGCCGCCGGATACACCGCGCCGGCGTAGGGGCCGGAATCTCGGACGTACCACGCCGCGTACACGCCATCGCCCGGCACGCACATCGCCGAGGGGACTTCCACATTGGCGGTTGGGAAACCAATCGTTCGGCCACGCTTGTCGCCGTTGGCCACGATTCCTCGCAACTCGTACGGACGACCGAGCCATTCACGAGCGCGCTCGACGTCACCGACGGCGACGGCGGCGCGAATGGCAGTGGAACTGATGACCGTTTGGCCACCGGTCACGAGTTCGTGCGGCACGACCTCGAAGTCGTGCTCGGCTCCGAGCGCGCGTAGCAGCTCCACATTGCCAGCGCGTCCGCGTCCGAAGTGGAAGTCCTCCCCCACCACCACGGCACGTACACCCAAAGAGCCCACGAGCACGCGTCGAACGAAGTCTTCGGGCGATTCAGCAGCCTGCGCGGCGTCGAATCGGATGAGTGCCACCGCATCCACGCCGGTGTCGGCGAGAAGTTCGATCTTCTGGACCTGATCGGTGAGGAGCCGGGGTGCCGATTCCGGCCGGACGAGGCTGGCCGGGTGACGGTCGAAGGTGACGATCACGCTACGACTCCCCGACTCCGCGGCCAAGGAACGCACGTGATCGACCACGGTTCGATGACCGAGATGGAGCCCGTCGTAGGCGCCGATCGTCGCCACGCTGCGCGCGTCGGGCCACACCCGGCGCGAGAAGTCATCGACGATCAGCACGGGTCAGAACGCTAGTTGCGGTCGGCGGGAACCGTCGGATTTATGCTTGCTCCAGCAAGCCTTGGGAGGGACCTGTGGCCACGAGTTCGATGACTCTTCATCCGCGCGGGGTGAACCATCTCGCCATCTCGACGTCCGACATGAAGGGCCAACTCACCTTCTGGACGGAAGTTCTGGGATGTCCGCTGAAGGCTCTGTACTGGATGCACGGTGTGAAGGGTTGTTTCCACGGTTTCGTCGAGCTCGCCGGCGACTCGTACATCGCCTTCGTGCAACACCCCGAGAATCCGGTCGACGTGCAAGTGGGCATCACACATGCCGGCAATCCGGGGGGCAAGGTCACCAGCGGAGCAATGCAACATCTGGCTCTCCACGTCGACACGTTGGACGAGCTCTACGCCATGCGCGATCGAATCCGCAGTCACGATGTCCATGTGCTCGGCCCCATCGATCACGGGTTCATCCAGTCGATTTACTTCGCCGGTCCGGAAGGTCTGACGCTCGAGGTCTGTTGTGGGCACGACATCGACGAGAAGGCCTGGATCGACCCCGAAGTCGTGCAACTTTGCGGCATCGGCGCCGAAGAACTGAGCGCGATGGTGACTCCGACGGTGTTCACTCCGGGAAGCACGGCGGTGCCCCAACCCCACGTTCATGATGCTGTTGGCCCGCGCATGGCCTACACGCCGGAGGCGTACGAACGACTCATGACCCTTCCCGACGACGTCGTCTGGAAGCAGATGAGTGAGACGACCCCACCGGTCGTGGCATGAGCGGCACACCGAGCTCCACGACTCGATCGCCGATCGGACGAGCTCCAGCCAACGACCTCTTCACCGATGTCGAACGCTGGGGCGACATCGACACCTGGAATCGGGCCGCACTGGCCCTGCACGAGAGCGGTGGCATCCATCGCATCGAACGCCCCGGCTACGACCCGTTCTGGGCCGTCATCGACCACGCCGCCATCGTGGGCATCGAACGGCGGCCGACTCTGTTCTCCAATGAGCCCGAGCCGATCCTCGCCACTCAGGACACCATCGCCAATCGCAAGGAGTCGGTGAAGACACTCATCCGCATGGACCCGCCCGAGCACGGCAAGTACCGCCAAATGACTTAGGGTTGGTTCAATCCTTCGAGCCTCGGGCGCCTCGACGAACGATTGGAACAACTGAGCAACGAAGCCGTCGCGCGGATGATCGAGCTCGGCGGATCGTGCGATTTCGTACCCGAGATCGCCGTGCCGTATCCCCTCCAGGTGATCCTGCAGATCCTCGGACTTCCCGAGTCCGACTACCCACGGATGCTGAAGCTCACGCAGGAATTGTTCGGCGGCGACGACCCCGACATCCAGAGAGCTCCGCAGTCCCCCGAAGCACACGCCGCCGTCGTCCGCGACTTCATGACCTACTTCGCCGGCATCAACGCCGATCGGCGAACCTGCCCCACTGACGATCTCGCAACCTTGATCGCCAACGGCCAGATTGATGGCTGTCCGATCGGTGAACGCGAGATGATGGGCTACTACATCATCGTGGCCACCGCCGGACACGACACGACCTCGAGTGGCATGGCCGGTGGACTCGAACTCCTCGTCCGCCATCAGGACCAGTTGCAGAAGCTTCGGGAACGACCCGATCTCGTCAACAACGCGGTCGAAGAGATGCTCCGTCTGACCTCACCGGTCCGACACTTCATGCGCACCGTGCAAGAAGACACCGAGATCTGTGGTCAGGAGATCAAGAAGGGCGAGTGGCTGTATCTGTCGTACAAGGCGGCCAATCTCGACCCGAAGGTGTTCACCGATCCACTCGCATTCGACATCACCCGCACCAATGCCGACAAGCAGATCTGTTTCGGATTCGGCGCCCATTTCTGCCTCGGCGCCCAGCTCGCCCGCAACGAGATGCGATCGCTCTTCACGCATCTCGTCCCCCGCATCGAGTCGATCGAATTCGACGGCACTCCCACAATGATCCGCGCACTACTGGTGGGTGGTCACAAGACACTCCCCATCCGTTACCGGATCAAGAACCAGACGTGAACAAGAACCAGTACCTGGACAAAAACATGAACATGAGAAAGAACACGAACGGAACTTTTCGATGAGACGCGACGAATAGGTACTGGGCGAGGTCTTCTCGTATCGCTTCACCGGACCCAACCCCGACCATGCGCTCCTCATCCAGCACGGCATTGCGAGCCACGGTGGCATCTACGACAACTTCTGCGCACATCACGCCCGGCAAGGGGTGGACATCTGGTCGATGGATGCCCCCGGCCATGGCCGTTCGTGCATCTCGCAACGTCCCGGCCAGTTCACCCTCGACCAATGGGTCGATGCCGCGGTGATGTACGGCGAACACATCGCCGAAACCACCGGACTCCCCGTCTTCATCACCGGATCGTCACTCGGTTCGGCGGCCGCGTACTCCGCCCTCGCCAAGGCTGCCCAGTCGCGCACCGATGTCTTCGCCGGAGCGATCCTGATGGGCTTCGCCATTCCCGGCTCGCCCTTGATTCCCGCCGACAATCCCTTCCGCAGCGAAGACTACGAGCGCATCGAAAAGGTCTGGGGAAGTCGGTTCCGGCTCGATATCGACCGCTACTTCGACTTCGACGCCGACTACGGCTACGTCGGGGCCAAGGAGCAGAAGAAGGCCGATCCGTACAACACGTGGATGTACGACATGTCGTCGTGGGCCTCGATCATGCGTTACGACCCGGCGATTCCACTGGGCGAGAACAAGAAGCCGATCCTCTACGCCGTGGGTGAGAACGATCCGACATTCCCCGTGAAGATCGCGCAAAGGGTCGTGGACGCAACATCAGGACCGGTCGAGTTCTTCATCCTGCCCGACGGTCGTCATCAGCTCATGCTCTTCCACACCGAGCAGTACTCCCAGGTCGTCCTCGACTGGTGCCGCAAGATCATGACGGGGCACAAGCCCTGACGGCTGCAGGTCCTGACCGGACATGCACCGACCGGACATGCACCGACCGGACATGCACCGACCGGACATGCACCGACCGGACATGCACCGACCGGACATCTACTAACTACGTCGTGCCTGAGTCGGCGGCGAGATTCACTGCTGGACGCGCCATTGAGTCCCCGATCTTGGCGTTGCTGAACGACTCGTAGATCGCCAGCAACTGACCATCGGCGATCACCGCCCAGGGCTCCGGTCCGATTCCGACGAACCGCTCCCGTGGGAGCACCTTGCCGAGCGATGTGGCAGCGCGCAGATCGCTTGCTTCGTCGCCGGTGACCACGAGAGCGCTGAGCCCGCGCACGGCCTCGACCACCGGACGTAACGGCGCCTCGTCGATGCTGGCTGCATCGGCGACCGAATACGCGCCCACCGCCGTGCGACGAAGATTCCGCAGATGGGCCCCGCCACCCAGCAACCGACCGAGATCGGCGGCGAGTGAACGGATGAACGTGCCCGATGAGCAGGTGACGTCGATGGAAACGACGTTCCTGCTGATTCCGGTGACGGCGAACCGACTCACCACGACCGGCCGGGCTTCGCGCTCGACCTCGATGCCCTCGCGCGCGAGTTCGTGCAATCGCTTGCCGTCGATGCGGATGGCCGACACCATCGGAGGCACCTGCAGGATCGAACCCACGAGATTCGCATCCACCACCGACTGAACGTGGGCGACTCCATCAGGGCCTTCGAGTCGTGAGATCAGATCGTTCATGTCGTGGGTGGCGGTCACCTCGCCGCTGGCGTCGAGGCTCGCGGTCTCCGCGCCCAGTACGACCTCACCGGTGTACGACTTCTCGGTCGTCATCACTCCGTTGCGATTCACGAGATCCATGAACCGAACGAGGCGCGTCGCCGAACCCACGCCGACGAGCAGGACCCCCGTCGCATCAGGATCGAGTGTGCCGGCATGACCCACCCGTCGTTCTCCCAGGCGACGCCTGATTCGATCGACCACGTCGTGACTCGTGCACCCGGCGGGCTTGTCGATGATCATGAACCCGTGGATCTGCGGGGGCTTGCGTCGCGCCATTCGTGATCTCCGGATGTGGATGAGTGATGGACGAGTGTCCGCTCGACGACCGTGGTCAGTTCTCGTCGAAGCGGGCCGGGCTCGGATTCTCGCGAAGGATCTTTTCGATCCGTTCGGCCGACCGGATCACCTCATCGACGCGAAACGACAGGATCGGGGTCTTCTTGGCTCGGATCTGACGTCCGACCGAACCCTGCAGACGAACGCGATGGTCATCGAAGGCCTCGACGATCACTGCGTCGCCTTCCTCCCCGCTCAATGAATCGAAGTAGACCACAGCCCGATTCATCTCCGAGTCGACCTCGACTCGCGTGATGGTGACGAAAGACAGCCGCTCGTCGTCGATACGGACGAGTTCATCGGCGATGACCTCGCGCAACGATTCACCGAGACGCACCGCGCGCGGGTACCCCCTGGATGAACCTCGCGATGAGTTTCGCGAAGTGTTTCGCGACCCACTGGACTTGCGCGGCCGGTTCATGGCGTCACTCGAAGACGGGCGTGGCGCGCAACGAGCGCTTCAACTCGGCCACGCCCGGGGTGGTGGCGATGACCTCGACGGCATCCCAGAGCTTCAGCGCTTCGGCTCCCCGTGGAATACGCGCGATCACCGGGCCGAAGAACGAACCTTCGTCCGACCGACCGGGATGGAACGTGAGGATCGGCGTACCGACATCGCGCCCGGTGCGCGAGAGCGCTTCCTCGGTGTCGGCGGCGATGCGAGCGTCGAAAGAAGTGTCGAAAGCGGCCGAGATGTACGAGCGATCGAGACCGGCGATCCCGAGGCACTCGCCGACGAAGGCCTCGGTGCTCGCGGCGTAGTCGTCGCGGCGGCCCTTCACATGCCCCTCGCCACCGATGGCCGTGTACAGCGCGGCCACGGCTTGGTTGCCCAGTTCGTCATCGAGCTTGGCGGCCACTCGCAGCGCCTCGTGGCCCATGGCATGCCAACGCTTGTACTGGTCGGTGTACCACTCGGCATTGTTCTCGGCGTTCAGAAGCTTGAGCGAGATGAATCGCCACTTCACGTCGTAGGCACGTTGGGACTTGACCTCCTCGACCCAACGCGAGGTGATCCACGCCCAAGGGCAGACCGGATCGAAGAAGAACTCGAGGTCGCTCATGACGCTTCCTTCCCAGCCGACGTCACGTACGGACGATCTGCTTCTCTTCGTAGGTTTCGATGAGGTCGCCCTGCTTGAGATCCTGGAAGTCCGAGAGTCCGATACCGCACTCGAAACCATCGCGCACTTCGCGGACGTCGTCCTTGAAGCGGCGCAACGACTGGATGGATCCCTTCCAGATGATCACGCCTTCACGGAGGAAGCGAACCTTCGATCCACGCGTGATCTGACCCGAGCGCACGTAGCAGCCGGCGATGGCACCGATCTTGGGGACGCGGAAGATCTCGCGCACCTCGGCTTCGCCAGTGACGACTTCTTCGAACTCGGGGGCGAGCATGCCGACCATGGCCTTCTCGATGTCCTCGAGAAGTTTGTAGATGATTTCGTAGGTACGAATCTCGACGTGCTCGGCCTCGGCGAGATCGCGGGCCTTGCGGTCGGGACGCACGTTGAAGCCGATGAGGGTGGCGTTCGTGGCGCCGGCGAGGGTGATGTCGTTCTCCGTGATCGCCCCCACGCCACGATGCACGAAGGCCAACTTGACCTCGTCGCGTTCGAGCCGGCGCAGGCTCTCGGTGACGGCTTCGAGCGAACCCTGCACGTCGGCCTTGATGATCAGGTTCAGAGTTGCGACTTCGCCGGCCTGGATCTGGCTGAAGACGTCCTCGAGCTTGACGCCCTTCTGCACGCGGGCATCGCCACGCTGCAGCTTGGCGCGCAGACGCTGTTCGCGAGCTTCGCCGACGGTTCGAGCCGTACGTTCATCCGGTGCCACACGGAACTCGTCGCCGGCCTGCGGCACAGTGGAAAGACCGAGCACCTGAACCGGTGTGGACGGACCGGCTTCCTTGATCTGTTGTCCCTTGTCGTCGATCATGGCGCGTACACGACCCCAGGCCGCTCCGGCGACGATCGGGTCACCGACCTTCAGCGTTCCCTTGTCGACCAGAATCGTGGCCACGGGACCGCGTCCGACGTCGAGGTTGGCTTCGAGAACGACGCCCTTCGCGCGACCGGTCGGGTTGGCGGTGAGTTCTTCGAGTTCGGCGACGACCGTGAGTTGTTCGACCAAGTCATCGACACCGAGACCCTGCTGAGCAGCCATCTCGACACAGATCGTGTCACCACCCCACGACTCGGGGATGAGGTTCTGCTCCGACAACTGCGACATCACGCGCTGGACGTCGGCGTTCTCCTTGTCGATCTTGTTGATCGCCACCACGATCGGAACGTCGGCGGCGCGAGCGTGACTGATCGCTTCGACCGTCTGGGGCATCACACCGTCGTCGGCGGCGACCATGAGAACCACGATGTCGGTGACCTGCGCACCACGGGCACGCATCTTGGTGAACGCCGCGTGACCAGGAGTGTCGATGAAGGTGACCTTCTTGCCGCTCTGCTCGACCTGATAAGCGCCGATGTGCTGTGTGATGCCACCGGCTTCGCCGGCCACGACGTTCGCGTTGCGGATGCGGTCGAGAAGTGTGGTCTTGCCGTGGTCGACGTGACCCATCACGGTGATCACCGGGGGGCGCGGCGCCTGTGCGGCTTCGTCGATGTCGTCGCTGTCGTCGAACAGCGCCTGGAGTTCCATCTCCTCTTGCTGACCGGGTTCGACGAGGAGGACTTCGGCGCCGATCTCCAGCGCGAAGAGCTCCATCTGCTCGTCGGTGAGGGTCATCGTCGCGGTGACCATCTCGCCGTTCTTCATGAGGAATCGCACGACGTCTGCCGCAGTGCGGTTCAGTCGAGGAGCGAACTCCTGTGCCGATACACCTCGTTCGATGACGACGATGCCCTCGGGCACCGGCGCATCGGTCTCGGTGTAACGAATCTCGGTCGGCAGCAGTTCTTCTTCGCCACGACGCCGACGACGTCCGCCGCGCGGCGCGCGACGTCCGCCGGACGGACGAGGGCCACCACCGGGACGGCCACCAGGTCCGCCGCCAGGACGACCACCGGGACCACCACCAGGACCACCACCGGGGCGAGGTCCACCAAATCCACCAGGGCGCGGACCACCAGGACCACCACCAGGGCGAGGTCCACCAAATCCACCAGGGCGCGGACCACCAGGACCGCCCGTTCGCGGACCAGCCGGACGGGGGCCGCCAGAGAATCCTCCCGGACGAGGACCGGCGGGACGTGGCCCACCGGGTGGCGGCGGAACCGGACGACCAGACGGACCCATCGGACGACCAGGCGGCGGCGGAACCGGACGACCAGACGGACCCATCGGGCGTGGCGGCGCCGGCGGTGCCGGCGGAGCCGTGCGCGCCGCGGGCGCGGCCGGCGTTGCGCCAGGAGTGGGCGACGGAGCTGCGGCCGGAGCCGTAGGCACAGGGGGAGCCGGGCGCGGCGCCACGGGTCGTGGGATCTCGCGCGTGACGTCACGACCCGAGATCACTCGACCAGTCGACGGCTTCGCCTCGATGGCTGGGGGCGCCGACTCGGTATCTGGAACCTCGGGAGCCGGAGCGGCAACTGGTTCGACCGCCACCGGAGCCGCAGGTTCGGGGGTCGGTTCGGCTTCCTTGGCCGGCGCGGCCTTCTTGGCTGCCGCTTTCTTGGCCGGCTTGTCCTCAGCACCTTCCGCCGATTCGTCCTTCTTCGGAGCAGCCTTCTTGGCGGTGGCCTTCTTCGCCGGCTTGTCCTCTTCGGGCTGAACCTCGCGCACGAGCCCCTGAGACCGAGCCTTCTTCTCGAGGATGTCGGCGAAAGCCGGGACGAGACTCGACGACGGGCCCTTGACCTCGATCATGTTCGCCTTGGCGAGGTCGACGACCTCGGCATTGGTCATGCCGAGCTTCTTCGCCAGGTCGCTTACTTTGATCTTGGCTGTTGCCACGTGGTCGTCAGTCCTTCACTCGTTCGTTCTGTCGTTCGTTCAGTCAGTCGTTCGTTCGTTCAGTTGTTCGTTCACCGGGTTGTTGCGAGTCGGCTTCATCACGATCACCTTCGTCACGTTCACCTTCGTCACGGTCGGAAATGTCATCTCAGGCTTCAGTCTCCGGCGCTGCCTGTTCACGTTCGCGATTGGCGGCTTCGACTTCAGCAAGAGTCATGACCGTGCCATCAGCGGCGTGCCACTCCTGCTCGCCGGTTTCGGCATTGGCCACCCACGAACCCTCGGCGTACTCGTCGGAGTCCACGTAGATCCCAGCCTTCTCGTTGCGATCCTGCGTCTCGCTCTTGATGTCGATGCGAACACCGGTCAGGCGGGCAGCGAGGCGGGCGTTCTGGCCCTCCTTGCCGATGGCCAGGCTCAACTGGAAGTCGGGCACGATCACATCGGCCTGAGTGCCGTCCTCGCTGACACGAACTTCGGTGACCTTGGCCGGGGACAACGCCTTGGCGATGAAGTCGGGCAGGTTCTCGCTGAACGGGATGATGTCGATCTTCTCTTGATTGAGTTCGTTGACCACCATGCGCACTCGTGCGCCGCGGGCACCCACGCACGCGCCGACCGGATCGACGTTGTGATCGTTCGACCACACGGCGATCTTGGTGCGATGACCTGGCTCGCGCGCACAGGCCTTGAGTTCGACGACGCCATCGGCGATTTCGGGAACCTCGAGTTCGAAGAGTCGCTTCACGAGGCCGGGGTGCGTGCGGCTGACGATGATCTGCGGACCCTTCTGGGTGCGACGCACTTCGACGATGTACGCCTTCATACGCGCGCCCTGCTGGGCACGCTCGAAGGGAACCTGCTCGGACTGCGGCATGAGTGCCTCGACTTTGCCGAGGTCGAGCAACACGAAACGATTGTTCGTCTCTTGAACGATGCCGGTGACGATGTCGCCCTCGCGGTTCGCGTACTCCTCGAACTTGCGGACGTACTCGGCTTCGCGGATGCGCTGATTCATCACCTGGCGGAAGGTCTGGGCGGCGATGCGGCCGAGTTCACCCTTGTTGGGCGTGTCGTCGCGCGGGTTCACCCAGTTCCCGTCCTCGTCGATGTCGTAGGCCGTGAAGGTGATGTCCAGCGTGTCGGGATTGAGTCCGACCTCGACCTCTTCGGCCGCGCCGGGGCGGCGCTTGTAGGCCGTGGCCAAGGCGTCGACGAGAACCTGAAGAAGTTCGTCGACGGTGATGTTCTTGGCCATCGCCAACTGCTGGACGGCTTCGGCCATGTCGAGATTGCTCATGACGGAGAGGGCTCCTGGTCGTTGTTACGGGTGTTCTTGCTGGTCGGAGAGTTCTTCACTGCTGATTTTCGGGCACTTGAGTCTGCCGTGGCCCGGGGCTTCTTGCCACCGCTCTTGCCGGGCTTGGGGGCGGCTTCCCAGACGAAGACCGTCTTGGCCCGATCGATGTGCTCGTACGGGACACGATGGTCGGCAGAATCCGCGGAAACTGCGGCCTTGGCCGACCCGCCGATGACCCGGATCGTGGCCGCCTGATCGTCGGCTGCGACGAGAATTCCGTTCAGGCGCCGTTCGCCGTTCTCGACGTTGCGCAGGCGAATCGAGACCTCCTTGCCGACTTCTCTCTGGAAGTGGCGCGGAGTTCGCAGCGTGCGCTCCAAGCCGGGGCTCGACACTTCGAGCGTGTAGTGGCCCGGGATCGGGTCGGAATGATCGAGTTCGCGCGAGATCAGTCGTGTGCACTGAGCCAAGGAGTCGACGTCGACACCACCGGGCGATCCCGGCGGAGTGTCGACCGTGACCTTCAGGACTCCGCCCGCGTAATCGAGGTCGTAAAGATCGAGCTTGAGATCGGCCACGATGGGGTCGATGAGCGAGTGGAGACGTCGTTCGATGGCGGATTCTTCGCTCATGACACCTCCTGTTGTTCGCTCGATTGCGTCCGATCACCCGAACCCGGCCCCTAAGACTGAAAAAGACGTGGGCTTTCACCCACGCCTTTGGCAATCTCGAACGAATCCGAGCGATAAAGACCCAAACAGCATACAGGCGGCGGCAGTAACCTCGACCCGATGTTGCGGATGTCCACGCTCTTCGTGCGGACGCTCCGGGAGACCCCCTCGGATGCCGAGGTTCCCAGCCACCAGCTCATGCTGCGGGCCGGGTACATCCGCCGGGCCGCACCGGGCGGTTTCACCTGGCTCCCCCTCGGCTGGGCCGTCTACCGCAACGTGGAGAACGTGGTCCGAGATGAGATGGACCGGGCCGGATTCCAGGAAGTCCATTTCCCTGCCCTGCTCCCCCGCGAGCCCTACGAAGCCACCAACCGCTGGACGGAATACGGGGACAATCTCTTTCGCCTGAAGGACCGGCGAGGCGTCGACTATCTGCTCGGGCCGACCCATGAGGAGATGTTCACGCTGCTCGTGAAGGACCTCTACTCCTCGTACAAGGATTTACCGCTCGTCATCTATCAGATTCAGACGAAGTACCGCGACGAGGCCAGGCCACGAGCCGGACTCCTTCGCGGACGAGAGTTCGTGATGAAGGACTCGTATTCCTTCGACATCGACGACGCCGGTCTGGCGCAGTCGTACGACGCGCATCGGCAGGCCTACATCCGTACTTTCGACCGCCTCGGGCTCCCGTACGTGATCGTGTCCGCGATGTCGGGTGCCATGGGTGGCTCGAAGAGCGAAGAGTTCCTCGCTCCGCTCGAAGTGGGTGAGGACACATTCGTGCGATGCCCTTCTTGTGGCTACGCCGCCAACACCGAAGCCGTGAGCGTTCGCGTACCGACGACGGTCGATGCCTCGGGCACCCCGGCGGCCGTCGTGTGCGACACCCCCGACACACCGACGATCGCCACTCTCGTCGACCTCCTCAACGCGCGCACCGATCTCGCACGCACCGACCGAACCTGGACGGCGGCCGACACGTTGAAGAACGTGCTCGTGATGCTCCGACATCCCGACGGCACTCGCGAACCTCTGGCCATCGGAGTTCCCGGTGATCGCGAAGTCGACATGAAGCGCGTCGAGGCACAAGTGTCACCGGCCGAACCGGAGGCCTTCACCGACGAGGACTTCGCGCGCCATCCTTCTCTCGTGAAGGGCTACATCGGACCCGGCGCGCTCGGCACCGCGAACGGCGTTCGTTACCTGGTCGATCCGCGCGTCGTGGACGGAACCCGGTGGGTCACCGGTGCCAATGAGAAAGGTCGTCACGTGGTGAATCTCGTGGCTGGTCGAGATTTCCGGGCCGATGGCACGATCGAAGCCGCCGAGGTACGGGCCGGTGACGACTGCCCGCGCTGCGATGGCGCGCTCGAAATCGCCCGCGGCATAGAAATCGGACACATCTTCCAACTCGGTCGCAAGTACGCCGAAGCCCTCGATTTGACGGTTCTCGATCAGAACGGCAAGCAGGTCGTGGTCACCATGGGTTCGTACGGCATCGGAGTGTCTCGGGCCGTCGCCGCCATCGCCGAGGCGACTGCCGACGAACTCGGCTTGTGCTGGCCCCGTGAAATCGCGCCTGCGGACGTCCACTTGGTGATCGCCGGCAAAGGTGGCGACGACATCAGCGCCTTCGCCGAGAAACTTGCCGTCGACCTCGACCGGGCCGGAGTACGGGTCATCCTCGACGATCGCACGAATGTGTCTCCAGGAGTGAAATTCAAAGATGCCGAGTTGCTCGGCATGCCCACGATCGTCGTGGTCGGCAAGGGCCTCGCCGACGGCAAGATCGAAGTCCGCGACCGTCGTACCGGAGACCGGACCGATGTCGCCGTCGCCGATGCCTTCGACTCTCTGGTCGCGATCGTCAGGAGCTGACATGCGACTCGTACGCGGAGTCGTGCAGCATTATTCGTGGGGTCATCCGACGGCGATTCCGCGACTTCTCGGTCTCGAACCCGACGGACGGCCATGGGCCGAACTCTGGTTCGGGACTCATCTCGGCGGACCCGCCAAGGTGTTCGATGTCGAGACGTCGGCTGAACTCACCGACGGAACGGCACGCCCCCACACCGCCGACGAAACCGCTGGGCACGCCACGCCACTCGTTGCCGTGTCGGGTGAACTGCCGTTCCTCGTGAAGTTCCTGGCCGCCGCCGAACCACTTTCACTCCAATCACATCCGTCAGCCGACCAAGCCCATGCCGGATACGCGCGCGAGAACCGACTCGGCATTCCGGTGAGCAACTCTCGGCGCATCTACCGGGACCCCTTCGCCAAACCTGAACTCATCTGTGCCCTCGGTCGTTTCGAAGCGCTGTGCGGGTTCCGAGATCCGACGGTCACCGTCGATCTCCTCCACGAGATCGGCGGCGGCGCGTCGGTGATCGCCCGAATGCTCGCCGACTTCGACCTCGCCCACACGATCCGCTACATGTTCTCGAGTGGCGAGGAATTCCGGCCACTCCTCCATGACATCGTCGCCGCCTGCGCCGACCACGATTCGGTGGGTGCTCGTTGGGTCGTGAAGTTGGCTCGGATGTACCCCGACGATCCTTCGGTGGCCGTCACGCTCCTCATGAATCATGTGGTTCTCGAACCGGGTCAGGCGCTCTATCTCGGCCCCGGCAACCTGCACGCGTACCTCGCCGGTATGGGCGTCGAAGTCATGGGATCGAGTGACAACGTCGTGCGCTGCGGCCTCACCAACAAG
>JBEGQB010000022.1:0-14169 GCA_041181165.1 Actinomycetota bacterium | reverse complement strand
CCGAGTGAACCGGCAACACCCCACCCGAGTCGGAATCGAGCGCCCAAGCGCGAGGTCATCGTCGATCGCCAACCAGCCAGGCCTGCCCCTCCGGATCCCTCGGATTCTCTCGGTCGTCTACCGACCTACAACCGAGCCGAGATCCTCGATCTCAGCGGCCTCGCCGCCGAGACACTCGAGGAACTCGAGGGCTACGGCCTCATCGCCCCCAAGACGGACGGCCGACCCGTCGGATCCTCGGGCCTGTACGACGAACACGATCTGGCCATTGCCGAGGTTGCCCGAGGCTTCGTCGAAGCCGGATTCGACGTTCGTCATCTCAAGGCATGGAAGACCGCGGCCGAGCGCGAAGCCGGGCTCTTCGAACAAAGGGTCCTGCCCGTGATCCGACGGCGCTCTCCCGATGCCAAGATCGAGGCCGACCGGCTGCTCGATGATCTCACCGATCTCGGCGGACGATTGAGAGGAATTCTCGTCACTCGGGCTCTCGGCGCGCTTCGAGACCCGCGCTGAATTCAGCCTTCCGACGAGGGAGTATGGTCGGGACATGATCGCCGTGGAACTCGTCGGCGTCCGGCTGGAAATGCCGGGCCGGGTACACGTGGTGCTCCTTCGCGAGCGCGACGGCGATCGACGTGTCCTGCCCATCTACATCGGAGATCCGGAGGCGGCCAGCATCCAACTGGCGGTGAATGGACCGGTACCACCTCGCCCCCTGACGCACGATCTCGTGGTCAACCTTCTCGGTGCACTCGGAGCAGTCCTCGAAAAGGTCGTCATCACCGATGTCGTCGACAACACGTTCTACGCCGAATTGCACCTCAACGGCCGATCAGGGTCCGTTTCGGTGTCGGCGCGCCCATCGGACGCCGTGGCCTTGGCATTGCGGGCGGGATGCTCGATCTTCTGCGAAGCAGCAGTCATGGAACAGGCCGGGCGCTTCGCTCAATTCGACGACGAAAACGACGACGACGCCCCGGATTCGGCCGACGGACCACCTCCGGCCGAGGTCGACGAACTCGTGGGCGAGTTCCGGGACTTCATCGACAGCATCAAACCCGAAGACTTCGCGCCCTGAGCGGCCGTCGGACGTTGACGCTCAACAAGCCGCGCCGTACCCTCCTACACCTGCGTAACTACACGCCTGTCAGCGAGGACGACCGTGACCCACACGCCAGGAACCTTCTCCGGCACCCAAGCTGCCGACATCGTCGGCATCAGCTACCGCCAACTCGACTACTGGGCGCGTACCGATCTCGTTCGCCCGTCGGTCACTGACGCCAAAGGCAGTGGCTCGCGGCGGCACTACAGCTACCGCAACCTTCTCGAACTCCGAATGGTCAAGAGCCTTCTCGACGCCGGAATCCGACTCGAGTCGGTGCGAGAGGTCTTCGACTATCTGCGTCGACACGTCGACCACGACATCACGTCGGCCCACATCGTCATCGACGGGGGCAGCGTCGTGCTGTGCCAAGGGGACGAGTTGATCGACGTCGTGCGCAAGGGTCAGGGTGTCCTCAACCTTCTTCCGCTGGCCCATGTGAAGGACCAAGTCGACGTTCAGATCGTTGCGCTCTTCCCCGATCTGGCTCCCGTCACCGGTTCCACCACTCGACTCGTCGGGTGATCCGTTGACGGTTCGCTTCTCACCACTCGACGAGGAGCACCGGCGCCTCGGCGCCAAAATGACTCCCTTCGGCGGCTGGGAGATGCCGCTCAACTATGACGACGGCACGATTGCCGAGCACCTGGCCTGTCGTCGTGATGCCGTTGCCTTCGACGTCTCGCACCTCGGAACGGTACGAGTGTCCGGTGGGCAGGCGCGGCAACGTCTGCAGGAAACACTCACCAATGATCTCGACAAGATTCGACCCGGACGCGCTCAATACACACATCTCCTCGACGACCACGACGGCTCGGTCCTCGACGACATCATCGTGTGGTGGCTGCCCGAGGCGGATGCCTTCGATGTCATGCCGAATGCCTCGAACACCGAACGCGTTCTCGATGCGCTCGGTGGCATCGACACGACACCCGAACGTGCCGTGATCGCCGTACAGGGACCCGCTTTTTCCGAGCGCCTGTCCCACGTGTTCCCCGAAGCAGCGAACGTGAGCCGGTTCGACGTCATTCAGGTCGCTTGGAACGGGGTTCCCTGCACCGTGGCCGGCACCGGATACACCGGTGAGCGTGGAGTCGAAATCGCCGTACCGGCCGAGTCGGCATCCGGGCTCTGGCGGCAACTGATCGATGCCGGCATCGCTCCGGCCGGACTCGGCGCGCGGGACACCTTGCGACTGGAAGCGGGGCTACCACTACATGGACATGAACTCGGTCCGGGGATCACCCCGCTTCAGGCCGGACTCGAATGGGTGGTGGCGTGGAAGAAGCCGTCATTCCGAGGTCGAGCTGCCCTCGCAGCGGAGAAAGAACACGGGATCGATCGGCGCTTGCTCGGCATCGCAACCGAAGGTCGCCGTCCGCCGCGTTCGGATTGCCGCGTGCTGGACGGAGATCGGAGCATCGGGATCGTCACCTCGGGCAACTTCTCACCCGTTCTCGGACACGGCATCGCGATGGCTTTCTTGGCTCCCGACATCGAGATCGGCCGATCGGTGACGATCGATATCCGAGGTTCCCGTCTGTCCGGCAACGTCGTGCGCATGCCCTTCATCGGGCCTCGACCGTGAATCCGACCCCTAGGAACGTCCGGGGGGCTTGATTCCGAACATTCCGCCGGCCGTTTCGGCGAATTGTGCGAGGGGTCCCAATCTCGAAGCCAGATCGCCAAGAGTCGAGACAGCCTTGGCGACGTCGGCTGGCAACGAACCAACCTGGCCGATCACGCCATCGACTTTCTTCATGGTGTTCTTCACTTGCGGAACGATCACTCTGATGGGCGCTTCGATGTCGTCGAGGAGTGCGTTGACCCGACGGGCGGCAGTGTTCAACTCGCGCATGGTGTCGTTGAAGTTGCTCAGTGACTGAACCATCTCACTCGTGAGTTGGACCATGGTCTCGACGGCTTTCCCGGCGACGGCGAGCGGATTCACACCGGAGATGAACGAGAGCACATCACCGATCCCGTGACCGGCGTCCGTGGGAGGAGTCGGCGGGGGAGTCTTCTTGGTGGCCATCCCGCCAACCTACCCACGTATTACGCGTAGGACGAGACGGGCTCGCAGGTGCAGACCAGGTTCCGATCTCCGAACGCAGCATCGATCCGACCGACCGGCGCGTGGTAGGCGACTCCGTCGACCAGCGACGGCGATCCGGCCGATCGTGGATACTTCCGGTCCCAGTCCCCGACGAGGTCGGAGACGGTGTGAGGGGCGTGACGAAGTGGACTGTCCTCCATGGCTATTCGACCTTCGGCCACGTCGTCGATTTCCACCCGAATGGCGACCATGGCGTCACAGAAGCGATCGATCTCGCGTTTCGTCTCGCTCTCCGTCGGCTCGATCATGAGAGTGCCCGCCACCGGGAAACTCATGGTCGGTGCATGGAAACCGTGATCCATCAGTCTCTTCGCGATGTCGTCGACGGTGACGCCTGTGCTCTTGGTCAGCGGACGGATGTCGATGATGCACTCATGCGCCACGAAACCCCCCGGCCCCGTGTAGAGAACCGGGAAGTGAGGGGAGAGTCGACGGGCGATGTAATTCGCGTTCAGAATCGCCACTTCCGTGGCCCGGCGAAGCCCAGCCGATCCCATCAGTCGTATGTAGACCCACGGGATCGGCAATATCCCGGCCGATCCGAAGGGTGCCGCCGACACCGGACCGACGGGTTCGGAACCGATCGGGGCGAGCGGATGACCGGGCAGGAAATCGGCGAGATGCGCGCGTACCGCCACGGGACCAACGCCCGGGCCACCACCCCCATGCGGAATGCAGAAGGTCTTGTGGAGATTCAGGTGGCTCACGTCGGCTCCGAAACGGCCCGGCTGGGCCAGACCCACGAGAGCGTTGAGATTGGCTCCATCGACATAGACCTGACCACCGGCATCGTGCACGATGGCACACAGTTCGCCGATCTTTTCCTCGAAGACTCCGTGGGTCGACGGGTAGGTGACCATTGCCGCCGCCACTCGTCCAGAGTTCTGAGCCACGCGCTCACGAAGATCGACGAGATCCACATTGCCGTCGTCATCGCACGAAACGACGACCACATTCATACCGGCCATGACCGCACTCGCCGCATTGGTTCCGTGCGCACTCGAAGGGATCAGGCACACGTTTCGATCCGTGTCACCACGGCTGTGGTGATAGGCGCGGATCGCCAGCAGACCGGCCAATTCGCCTTGGCTTCCGGCGTTTGGTTGCAGACTCACGGCGTCGTAGCCCGTGACGGAAACGAGCATCTGCTCGAGTTCGCGGATCATGGCGCGATAGCCCTCGGTCTCGTCATCGGGCGCGAACGGATGAACGTCGGTGAATTCCGACCACGTCACGGGCTCCATCTCGGTTGTGGCGTTCAATTTCATCGTGCACGAACCGAGCGGAATCATCGTCCGATCGAGAGCGAGGTCTTTGTCGGCCAGACGGCGCAGATAACGCGTCATTTCGGCTTCCGTGTGGAACGAGTTGAAGACGGCTGCTTCGAGTACTCCTCCACGACGCATCAGATCGGCAGGAAGACGAACCGAACCCCGATCGAACTCCCGCACCGAGTTCGCGTCGATCGGGGAGTCGGTGATGACGCCGACCACCGTTGCCACCTCACCCAGGGTCGTGCATTCGTCGAAGGTGATCGACAAGAGATCAGAGTCCAGACGCCGTGCGCTGTATCCCGCGTCCCGCAACGACTTCATGACCGCATCGCAACCAGCCGGCATCCGAAAGGCGATCGTGTCGAAGAAGCAGCGGTGGGCAAGCGTTCCGCCGGCCGCTTCGATGAACGACGCGGCAATGGACGTGAAGCGGGTGATGCGCTCGGCGATCCGTCGCAAGCCTTCCGGTCCGTGCCAAGCGGCGTAGAACCCGGCCATGTTGGCCAAGAGGGCCTGCGCCGTACAGATGTTGCTCGTCGCCTTCTCGCGTCGAATGTGTTGTTCGCGCGTCTGCAGGGCCAACCGCAACGCTGGTCGACCAGCGGCGTCGGTGCTGACGCCCACCAACCGACCGGGAAGCGATCGGGCGTGTGACTCACGAGTCGCCATGAACGCGGCATGCGGCCCACCAAAGCCCATCGGCACACCGAATCGCTGTGCCGAGCCGATGGCGATATCGGCCCCCAACGCCCCGGGTGGGGCCAGAAGGACACACGCCAGAAGATCGGTGGCGACGACGACGACTCCACCGGCCTCACGTACGGCGGCAATGGTCGAACTCCAGTCGTCGACCGAACCCGACGACGTGGGATACGACATCAGTGCCCCGAAGACCTCGGCTGGTTGCAACTTCTCGACTCCACCGATGACCAGTTCAATGTCGAGTGGTTCGGCCCGAGTGGCCATGACCGCGATCGTTTGCGGATGTGTATCGGCGTGGACGAAGAAGCGATTGCTCGGTGACTTGCTGATTCGTCGGGCCAATGTGAGCGCCTCGGCCGCCGCTGTCGCTTCGTCGAGCAACGAGGCATTGGCCACCGGCAGTCCGGTGAGCTCGGCCACCATCGTCTGGAAGTTGAGCAGAGCTTCGAGCCGACCCTGGCTGATCTCGGGCTGATACGGCGTGTAGGACGTGTACCAAGCCGGATTCTCGAGGACGTTGCGACGAATGACCGGAGGTGTGATGGTTCCGACGTATCCCATGCCGATCAGACTTCGACGAGGCCGGTTCCGGTTCGCGTGGTGTCTCAACTCTCGCAACACTTCGACCTCGGTCAGAGCCGGCGGAAGATCGAGGTCACCCGACATCCGAATCGAAGAAGGAACCGTCTCGTCGATGAGCGCCTTCAGCGATTCGACCCCGATGGTCGACAACATGTCCGAGAGCGAGGATGCATCCTCGCCGACACCGATGTGACGACGATGAAAGTCGTCGCGGTCGATCAGTTCGTCGAGCGGTCTGCTGGTCATGGAAGCCTCCGTCCTGGTGTGCTTCCCCCGCTGTCGCCCTGCCGCAGCAGACCTGAGAGCTTTGGCGACTGCTCGCCTTTCCCCTTCGGTGTCGGATCACTCCGAACTTTCCAGCGTTGTCTCGACCGACCGGTCCGTTGGCCTGAGAGATTCCGGGGAGGTTGCTCCTTCGGCGTCCCGATGCTGGCCGCACCGTGACTCTCCCGGTCGGTGTCAACGACACTCGAACCGTAGTACGCCCCACGACGTCGGGCGCGGAGGGAACTAGGTTGCGGCCGTGACTTCCTTCTCCGACCGTCCGGCCTCACTCTCCGCCGCCATCGATCTCGCTCCCTCGGTGGGAGCTCTGGGTGGCGCATTCATGCTCGATCCCTCGGTCCTTGGACCGGGCAAGAGTGCTGGATATCCGGGGGGCTTCAGCTACTACGTGGTCGGCAGGGGAGGGGTGCTCGGGGACGTCGACGCCTCGGTCGTGTCGAGCGCATTCGGTTTCTTCGCCCCGTCTCTCGTGAGATCGCTCTGGGAGGCCGGGGTGCCGGTCGAAGGCGCCCGAGCCGGTGCCGATCGGTACACCATCGGCTGCGCCGAATGGGGTCGCACCCGCCTCGGGGACTGGGCCGGCGCACCACGCGCCGTCCAGTTGTTGGAGCGGATCATCGACGGTGCCAACGACAGCGGTCTTTCGCTGTTCGCCGGCTGGCGCGCCCAATCCCGGCCCAACGACCCCGTTGGCCGCGCGTATCTGTTGATGCATGTCCTACGCGAACTCCGCGGGGGCGTACACCTCGTGGCCACGTTGGCCGGTGGACTCACTCCGCTCGAGGCGGTCCTGGCCAATCCGAGTAGTCATGGCATCGAACAAGCCAAACGGTTCGGGTGGAACGAGCCGTTCCCCGACGTGTCCCGTTCACACGGCGCGATGGCCGACGCCGAACGAATCACCAATTCGATGATGGCCCGGCACCTCGACACGTTGAGCGAGGACGAACTCGTCGAGTTGGTCTCGCTCGTCGCCGAGGCCCATCAGCGGGCACTCGGTGCCTAGCGGGACGCCTTTTCAGCCTCGTAGTCGGCGATCGCGGTCAGTTGCGCGCCAAGCGTCGCATCGACCCAACGACTACCTGCGCCGATCACCCGGTCGTAACTCGACTGTGGCCCGGCAAGTTGCCCGGTGAAGTGCGGCATCACTTCTTCGGCGAAGAGTTCGTAACTGCGCAAGGTCGAATGCCAATCCGCGATGTCGGCTCCGAGGAACAGATAAGCACCGAAGCCTCCGGTCTTGTCGAGTAGGCGTTCGATCTGAGCAATGGCCATCTCCGGTGTACCGATCACCATCCGCCCCGAGGCATTTGCCTCATCGACCCACTCGTCGTAATCGGTCGGCGGAGGAGGACCATTCGGATCACCAACCGGAATGATGTGGCTCAAGTAGTCCCAGACCCACCGAAGTCCGTAGCGACAGTTCTCCTTGGCCTTCTCCACTGTCTCAGCGATGTGCATCGGACCCATGAGTCGGGCTTTGGCGCGATTCACGGTGTGCCCGTGCCTGTGCGCTTCGTCCTCCCACACCTTGAGGTTGTAGTCGAGAACCTGGAAGGCAGCCGGCTCGGTGGCGGCGATCGACAGCAGACCGACTCCGTACTTGCCGGCGAGTTTGGATCCCGAAGGGGAGACCGATGAGGCGATGGCGATGTCGAAGTCGCTGTACGGCTTCACTTGGAGCACGGCCTCGTTGCACGTGAACCAATCGGTCCGTTCGGTCACGGTCTCACCACGGAAGAGTCGCATCATCACGTCGAGGGCCTGTTCCATACGAGGGCGCTGGGTCATCGGATCGATGCCGAGCATGTAGGCATCCGAGGTGAGCTGACCGGGTCCGGCGCCGAACATCATCCGACCTCGGGTGAGGTGGTCGAGCATGACGATTCGGTCGGCCAACATGAAGGGATGGTGATACGGAAGCGATGAGACTCCCGTTCCCAACTTGATGTGCTTGGTGCGCTCGGCGGCGGCGGCGATCATGACCTCTGGTGACGCGATCAGCTCCGAACCAGCCGAATGGTGCTCTCCGATCCAGGCTTCGTGGTACCCGAGTCGATCGAGGTGCTCCAGGAGTTCGAGATCACGGTGCAACGCCAGTGTCGGGTTGACCCCCGTCTTGTGCATTGGGGGCATGAAGATTCCGAATCGAAGGCTCATGCCCACATGGTGGCACAACACCGGTGTCCCGACTTTCAGTCGACCGTTCCATATGCGCCGATCTTGCCGGTCGCTCCCGAGTCGAGCACCCGAGACACGGCAGCACGCAAAGAGTGCACGAACTCCTCAACCGTGGACTCGTGGACCGCATTCACCGTGCAGTGCAACGACGGGGGAGGGCCCTGGCGATCGACATACCAACCGTCGACCCAGAGAAGATCAGCGACGGCGTTGATGTCGAAGAGTGGAGCCCCGGATGCCGAGTCGAGGTCGGCACCGAAGGCGAGCAATGTCGAGTCGGGGGCCGCCCTCAGAACGAGGCCCGGAGTCGCCTCGACCGCTGCCGCCAACTGGATCGTGGTTCGTCGCGCGCGCCGCGTCAGGTCCAAGTAGCCATCGGAACCGAGGAACTTGATCACGGCCCACGCCGAAGCGAACGGACCGCCACTCTTGGTGCCCAGGATCCCCGAGGATCCGTACAGACCTCCGAGCCAGTTGTCGGTCATGAAGGTCTGGAACGATCGCCGTCTCTTGTCGCGGTACATGATCACCGAAGCACCCTTGGCGCTGTATCCGTATTTGTGCAGATCGACCGACATGCTCGTCACCCCCGGAAGCGAGAAATTCCAAGGTGGTACCGGCTCTCCGGCGCGCTCCATGAAGGCAAGAGTGACACCGCCCATGCAGGCATCGACGTGAAAGTTCACTCCCCGAGAAAGCGCTAGGGCGCTCAATTCGGCGATGGGGTCGATGACACCTTGCGGGTATTGCGGGGCCGACCCGACCACGAGCACGGTCTGATCGTCGATGACATCGGCCATGGCAGCCGCGTCGGCCCGCCAATCTCCGCGTACCTCGACGCGACGGGTTTCGACGTCGAAGTAGTGACCGGCCTTCTCGAAAGCAGCATGCGCGCTCGTCGGAAGAACGACATTGGGGGAGCGCACACCGCGGTCTGCTCGCGCCTGCTGCCGAGCGGCCTTCACCGCGAGAAGGATGCTTTCGGTCCCGCCGGATGTCATGAACCCGGCCGCCGACTCGTCGGCCCCGAGCCAACCCCGTACCGTCTCGACGACTTCGCTCTGGAATCGCCGCAAACTCGGAAACGCGTCGGCATTCAGACCATTCGCCGAACCATAGAGCCGCACCGCCTCGTCGGAGACGCGTTGAACCTCCGGACCGGCGTAATACGCGAGCGAGAACGCGCGACCGTCTTTCCAGCGAAGGTCGCCACGACCGAACGCATCGAGATCAGCGAAGACGGACTCGACGGATTCACTCATCGACGGGAACCTTAGACACCACCTTGGCTACCGTGGACTCATGCTCGACCACACGCTTCCGTCAGCCGTCTCTCTGGAGCAGATCAACGCCTTCATCGGAGGAGAATTCGCCGGCAACTCGAATTCGTGCGAGGAGGTCTCCTTCGGAAACGCAGTGGCCGTCATGTTCCCGCACCCCAACACGCTTCGACCCGGCAAGATCATCAGTGGACCGACCGTCTTTGGAATCTGCGATGCCGCACTCTTCTATGCCGCGCTTTCGTGCACCAGCTTCGAGCCCATGACCCTGACCAGCGAGATGTCGATCCGCTTCCTGCGACCGGCCCGGGGAGAGGTCATCCGAGCCCGGGGAGTGATCCACACGATCGCCGGCCGCAACATCGTCGGAACCGTGGTCGCCTGGACCGACGACGAGACCAAACCGGTCTCGGTCGCCCAGGGCACCTATGTGCGCCCCAAGCGGGACTCGTCTACGGTCGCCTCATGAGCGCAACGGACAAACCATCGATCACCATCCCCGCCGGCGAACCGCCGGTCGATCTCGTCGTCGAGGACCTCACGGTGGGCGAGGGGAGAGAGGCCACCACCGGATGCCGACCGGTCATGCATTACGTCGGGGTCGCCTGGAGCAACGGCAAGGAGTTCGATGCCTCGTGGGATCGACGGGAGCCGTTCTCGTTCCGTCTCGGTGCAGGCGAAGTGATCGGTGGGTGGGATCAAGGCGTCACCGGAATGCGCATCGGTGGTCGACGTCGGCTCACCATCCCGCCGCATCTCGGCTACGGCAGCCGTGGGGCCGGGGGAGTCATCAAGGGCAACGAAACCTTGGTGTTCGTGGTCGACCTGCTGGATATCCGCTGATCGTCGACCTCATCCGTATGTGACATAACGGAGATTATAGGCAATAATCCTCAGGCCGGAGGCCGGGGAATTCCATGTGGGCTCGTGGGATGCACGGTTCGATCCCGCAACGGCCGGGCCGCTTCCATCAGCCATTCCAGGGCTTCCCGCAACGACTGCGTCGTGCTACGGCGGCTCGCCAGTTCTCGCTCCGTGTCATCGACCGCGCAGGCCAGCACATAGAGATCGTCGTACAGCGTGTCGAGTTCGGTGCGGGCCACCACGAGTTCGTCTTCGCTCAATTGAAGTTCTCGGGCCCGTTGGCGACCCACCCAGTCCCATTGGCGACACGCCTGACTGCAGAACTCCTTGCGACGCCCCGGTCCACTCTGTTCGGGCATCACCCGCCGGCAATATCGGCACCGCGGACCCTGCTTCGAGCGCACCCGTGACCCATCGGATGATTTCGTCATGACGAAATCATCGTCGTTCACGTGTGAGGTTTGGCGGATCGACGTGTGGTTCGCCCGCGATCCGACAGACTGCGACCGATGTCCGAATTGCCGGTGAGCCCCGAACGACGTTTCGCGAGCGACAACAACGCTTCCGTGCACCCACGTGTCCTCGAGGCCGTTGCCGCTGCGAATTCGGGCCACGCCACCGCCTATGGCGACGACCGCTGGACCCGATCGGCCGAAGCTACATTTCGCGATCTGTTCGGACGCGATGTCGAGACCTTCATGGTTTGGGGAGGAACCGGAGCCAACGTCATGTCATTGGCAACCATGCTCTCCCCCGCCGGTGCGGTGTTGTGCACGGATGCGGCGCACATCAATGTCGACGAAACCGGCGCTCCCGAAAGGATCCTCGGGGCCAAGCTCATCGATGTTCCCCACGACAACGGTCGCCTCCGGCCCGAGCAACTCCGTGAGTTCGCACACTTCACCGGCGTCATGCACCACGTCCAGCCGAGCGTGCTGTCGATCACCCAGAGCACCGAATGGGGAACCCTCTACACCCCCGACGAAGTTGCCGCTCTTTGTGACACCGCTCATTCGATGGGCATGACCGTTCATCTCGACGGCGCGCGCATCGCCAACGCCACGGCCGCGCTCGGAGGCAACGAGACCGCACTGCGATCCTTCACCGTCGACGCCGGCGTGGATGTGGTCTCGTTCGGCGGCGCGAAGAACGGCATGATGCACGGCGAAGCGGTCGTCTATCTCGATCCGACTCTGTCCAAGTCGGCGCCCTACGTCCGCAAGCAGGTGACCCAACTCCCGTCCAAAGTCCGCTACATCTCGGCTCAGTTCCTCGCCCTCCTGGATGGTGATCTGTGGATCTCCAACGCGTCCCACGCCAACCGCATGGCCAAGGTTCTGTACGACCAAGTGAAGGGAATTCCCGGCGTCGGCTTGGAGGGTCCACCCGTGGTCAACAGCCTCTACCCCACCCTGCCGGTCGACCGGCTCGAGGCTTTACGAGATTGGTCGTTCTTCTACGACTGGGACGTCCACGAGCATCAGGTCCGCTGGATGACTTCCTGGGACACCACCGAGGCCGATATCACCGCCTTTGCCGCTGGTGTGGCCCACTTTCTCGGCCCGGTGGCCCCTGTCGGCCGCTGACGCACGTCACAAAATCTCTAATTGACCGGCTGGTTAGTTACTCCTAACTTGGCGGAGTCGCCCTGGGGAGGGCGGATCTGAGTGGGGGTTCTCGTGGCCACAGCCGACTTCGTCATCACCCGTCGACAGACCGACGACGCCTGGATGAACAAAGGTGCTTGTCGGGGCATGACCCATCTCTTCTTTCCGTCGTCAGCCGAGCGGCCGCAGGCACGGGAGCGTCGGGAGGCCGAGGCGCGTGAGGTGTGTGCTTCGTGCCCGGTGCAGATCACTTGCCGACAGTTCGCACGCGAGAATCACGAATATGGGCTCTGGGGCGGCGAAAGCGAAGACGAACGGCACGATGCCGGATTCCGTCTCATCGCTCCCATCGGTATTCGCGCCGCCGGCTGAACCATGAGCGCGGTCGACAATCGGTCGACCCTCCAGTCGGCGTGGGAGGCCTACGGAGATCCCCGACGTATCACTGCAGTTCTCGATACCAGTCCTCGGGTCTCGACCAACACGGTCTTTCGCATCGAACTCGACGACGGATCACGCGTATACGGAAAGGTTTCGCGTTACGGGTCGTACTTCCTCTTCGCCGAGGATCATGACCGACTCTTCCGTTGCACCGAACTCCTCGCCGACGGGCCATTCGCCGGCTTTCTCGCACCGGTTCTCGGCCGGGAGACGCCACGGGGTCGACGCGCGTTCACGTGGTACGACGAACGAGTCTGGGTCGCCTTCTACGAAGAAGCACCCCGGGCCGACTCCCTCCCCCGTCAGCTCTCGTTGAGCGAGACACGTTGCCTCGCCGAGGACATGGCGCGCTTCCACATCGAATGTCGCCGGATCGCACCCAAAATTCCCGCCATGTCCAACTCGATCAAATCCGATGCCATCCACCTCTTGGATCTGCTCTCGAGTCCGTTTGCACCGAAGAATTTCGAGCTGCAGCCCGAGCACATCGGTGTGCTGCATCGGCACACTCACCGTTTCTTGATGGAGCTCGAACGCATTCGCTACGACTCATGGGATCGCATTCCCGTTCTGGTCGACTGGAATCTCGGGAACTTCTCGGTCCGATACGACTCCCCCGGTCACTTCAGGCTCTTCAGCCGCTGGGATTACGACTGGTTCCGAGTCGAGTCGCGCCTTCTCGACTTCTACTTTCTCTCGCGGGTCTCGTCGGCCACCGGAGACCAGACCCAGTGGTCCTACTCTCCGCACACTCTCACCGAACCGCTCTTCGTCGAGTTCGTCCGTCGATATCACGCCATCGATCCGCTCAGCGAAGACGAAATCCGTTTCCTTCCCGAGGCTTATCGGTTCTTCATACTCAATTACGTCGTGCGCGAAGGTGCACGTTTCTTCCGGCCCGACCTCTGCAACAAGTTTCGAAGCGATGCGGCACGTTCGTATCTCCCGGCCTGCGATCGCCTGGACATCACCCCTCTGCTCGACGCCATTGGTGCCTAGGATTCGCTCGTGAGCACCACCTCCCGAGCATCCGATGGGCACGACGTCATCGTGGTCGGAAGCGCCAATCTGGACCTCGTTGCGACGGTCGAGCATCTTCCGGCACCGGGTGAAACGGTGATCGGCACCGACTACGCGGAACACGCGGGTGGCAAGGGCCTCAATCAGGCCGTAGCCGCTCGACGGGCCGGCGCGCGAACGGCATTTCTCGGCTGCCTCGGCACGGATGCGGCCGGCGACTCGTTGCATCAACTTCTCTCGAACGAAGGTATCGATCGACTCGTGACCGATGTGGCGGGGCCGACCGGCCGCGCTCTGATCGCTGTCGACAGCCGTGCCGAGAACTCGATCGTCGTCGTTCCCGGCGCCAACTCGGCGGTGACGATCGGCGTGGTCGATGATCGCCGCGAGGTCATTGCTCGATCGAACGTCGTTCTCTGCCAACTCGAGATCCCGATCGACGCCGTCGAAGCCGCACTGGCCATCGGTCGCCTCGGTGGAGCGCGTACGGTGCTGAATCCGGCTCCGGCCGCCGAACTGCCCCGTGGACTACTCGAGTTGTGCGACATCGTCATGCCGAATCAGCATGAAGTGGCCCAACTGGGTGGAACGAGCGCCTTGCTCGATGCCGGGGTCGGCACCGTGATCATCACCCTCGGGGCCAGGGGCATCCGAGTCGTGTCCCGAGAAGGCGAATGGGACATCCCGCCTTTCGTCGTGCGGGCGATCGACACGA
>JBEGQB010000021.1:0-14251 GCA_041181165.1 Actinomycetota bacterium | reverse complement strand
CGCCGCCGATGCACGATCGATGGCGAGCGACAGAAGACCGGATGCATCGATCACGAGACCGAGTGCGGCCTGGCCGAGTTCGCCGAACGACTCGACGACACGAAGGTTGCGCACATCCGTTCCGATCGACACCCGAACCCGCTCGACCGGAGTCGAGACCCCATCGAGTTGTTCGAGGTCGTCCACCGATGCGTTGATCTGACAGTTGCCGAAGCGATCGATCCAGATCACTTCGCAGTTGAGGACTCCGTCCTCCACACGCGCGATCGGCAACACGCTCGGAAGGAGTGAGCCCGGATCGATCGGCGTTCCGAGGTTGGCGAGGTCGGCCCCCTGCACGAGAGCGGCGGCCACCGGAACCAGAACGTCTCGCGCCGCGAAGGTCCGACCGGGCGCCGCGAGATGATGTTCGTCGCGGTCGAGAACGAACGAACGTCCGGCCCCACCAGCCAAGGCCACTCCGGTTGCGAGCAAACCGTTGTCGGGTCCGAGGAAGACTCCGGCACCTTCACCGACCTCGACTGCGATCAGTCGCCGTTCGGTACCGGCGCCCGGATCCACACACGCAATCACGATTCCTTCGGGCAAGTACGGAACGGTTCGTGCCAACGCGAGCGATGCAGCTCGCACATCGAACGGCGCGATGTCGTTCGCGATGTCGATGACGCGGGCACTTGGCGCAAGATCGCGCAGCAGCGCGTGCAACACACCGAGCTCGTCGGTTCCGGTGCCGAGATCGGTGATCAAGGACACCGTGTCGTAATCACGCGCGTTGGTCATCGTCGTCAGTGTGTCAGCAAGTGGCCGTACGCGACGGGGCCGGTGCCAACCCCCCGATGGCACCGGCCCCTTCGGCGCTGCCCTTTCGGGCGCGTCTCCCGGCTACGAAGAGCCGGTGGTCTTGTGACCTGTGCGACACCTTAGGCACACGCGTCGCACCATTCCAAGAGTTCATCGGCGATTTTTTCCGTTGATTGCACAGTGCAGGAATCGAGATTTATGTGCTAAATCGCTGACCAGCACCGACGCCGAACGCATCGTCGACACGACGACTTTTCGTCAATGAGAAATTTCAGGACGCTCCGAGTTCACGACTCCGCGACGTTGCCGCGGCAACTGCATCGACGAGTGCCTGGCGCAGCGCGCGTTCATCGAGCACGCGCAGCCCGGCTGCGGTGGTGCCACCGGGCGAGGTGACTTTCACGCGCAGATCGGCCGGTGCTTCGCCCTGCGCGAGCAGAGCCGCCGACCCAACCAGTAGTTGTCGCACCAATCGATCCGAAACATCCAAAGGCAATCCGGCGGCGACTCCGGCTTCGATCAACGACTCGGCAACGAGGAACAGATACGCCGGGCCACTTCCGGCGAGGCCGGTGACCGCGTCGAGTTGTTCCTCGGGAACGCGCACCACCATACCGACCGAACCGAGAACGTGTTCGGCCCATCGAAGATCGTCATCGGTCGCCGACGATCCGGCCGCGATCGCCGATGCACCTTCACCGACGAGTGCCGGAGTGTTGGGCATCGATCGAACCACGGCCACTCCGGATCCGGCGGCACTTTCGAGAGTCCGCAGCGTGACCCCGGCGGCGATCGACAGGATCCGACGGGCTCCAGCGCTGGTGGCCGCAGCGGTTGCTGCCGGGACATCGGGAGGTTTGACGGCGATCACCGCCGACGAACACGGCGGGATGGTCGACGACACCGACACACCCGGAAACATCGACTCGAGGGTGACGCGGCGGTCGTTCGAGACCTCCACGATGGCCAATGACGAGGGTCCGACCACGCCGGCGGCGAGGAGTCCCCCGGCGAGAGCCGCACCCATGTTGCCGCCGCCCACGATCGCGAGCGTGCCGGTCGGAGAATTCGAGGCAGAGGCCATGTGGTCACGCTAACCAAAGCGCGTGGAATCGGAGTCCCGAGTTCGATCGATTCGGGCCGAGGTGTTCCGCCGACGCGACTTCCCTTTCGTCGTCGGCGGAACGTCGGAGAGTGGATTCGAGATCAGGCGTCGCGGAAACGAGAAGCGAAGCCGATGGTGAGCAACGGTCGGAAGCACTGCTCCACGTAGGCGTACAACGAACCGATCACCCGATCGATCTCGATCTCGGCCACCGCCCGCAGCGGAAGATCTCCTCGCAGGAACACCGCGTCCTCGGCACCGATCGAGAAGTGTGCTCCGACCAGACGCTCGTTACGTCGCAGGAGGTTGTCGAAGAAGATCTCGATGTTCTCCTCCGGTGCCGGCATCACGTAGGTCTCGTAGCGGAGGGTGCGCTGACCGAGGGTGAGCCACACCGTCGTGAAGTCCTTGGACTCCCCCTTCATACGCACGTACCACCGGGCACGGAACGCCGGATCCGGTTCGGCGTGGTCGATGGCGACGATCGAACTGTTGACGCTTCGCAACTTGGCCAACCATTCATCGATCTGGCGCTCGAGAACCGCCAGGGATTCGTCGTCGTAGAGGTCGCTCACGAGCAGTTGACGAGAGCGCGGGACGAGATGTCCGCGTAGAGACGACGCAGACGAGCCGCGGCGAAGCTCCAGGTGTAGCGGCGGCCGAGCGAGGCCGCGGCCGCGCTCATCTCATCGGCCAGGTACGAATCGTCGAGGAGCCGCCCAGTGTGACGAGCGAATACCTCCGGATCGCGATCGGCCACCAGGAATCCCGTTCGTTCGTGCTCGACGAGCGACAGGAGTCCGCCGACCGCGTTGGCGATCACCGGGGTGCCACACGCTGCGGCCTCGAGAGCGACCAGACCGAAACTCTCCGAACGACTCGGAACCCACACCGCGTCGGCGGCGCGGTAATAGGTGGACAAGATGTGGTGGGGCTGTGGAGCCACGAAGTGGACCTGACTCGAGAGGTCGAGATCGTCGACCAAACGGTGCACGTTCTCGACGTACGTATCGCCACCGAGACCACTCGATCCTCCGACGACGTACAACGAGGCATCGCGTCGGCCGAGCGCCGCGAGCGCGCGTACGGCGACATCGACTCCCTTCAGGGGTTGGATACGACCGACGAAGAGAAGTACCGGCCCATCGCCCATACCGAGGGCTCGACGTGCACCACGACGATCACCCGGGGTGAAGAAGGCGTGCTCCACGCCAGGAGCGACGATCTCCATGACTCCGGGCGGATCGCCGTACAGACGGCGGAATTGATCTTCCTCCTCGTCGCACGAAACACAGATCGCGTCGGCGCAACCGATGATGGAAGCCTCGGCGCGCTCACGACGTTCGGGCTCGGGATCTCCGCCCTCGGCTTTCACCCGGGCCAACGTGTGGAAGGTCGAGACGAGCGGAACGCCGATCTCGTGCTTGATCGAATGCCCGGCGATTCCCGACAGCCAATAGTTGGCGTGAACGACATCGGTCGGATTTCGGTGGCGCATGTCGTCGAGGACGAAGTCGGTGAAACTCGGAACGACACCTTCGAGCTCTTCCTTCTGCAGATCCCAGGCCCCGGCCGGAACGTGCACCACGCGGTGATTGGGCTCGACATGGATCTCGCGGGGCAGATCGGCGCGCCACTGCCGGGTGTAGGTCGTGCACTCGACTCCGGCGTGGGCCAGAGCAGCCACGAGTTCGCGCACGTACACGTTCATGCCGCCCGAATCGCCGACGCCTGGCTGAGCCAGGGGCGACGTGTGGAAGGAGAGCATCGCTACGCGAGTCACAGGAGGGGGAAACTATCGGCGTTCTCGAGCCGATGCCCGAGCGGAGGACGTTCGTGAAGGTCAGGACTCCAGGAGGGAGTCGACCGAGGCACCGCCGTCCCGATACCGACGCACGAGTTCGGCGGTGAGGGCATCGATGCGGTCGAACAATTCCCGGCGACGAGCACTCTGACGGGTCTCGAACTCGACGAGCCCGGCGTGCAGGCGGCCGAGACCGGAGTCGTCCAATCCAGGCATGTCGTCGAAACCGAGCTGATCGCACAGTTCATCGAACTCCGCCACCAGCGGATGATCGGCAGCAACTTCGGTATCGCGCGGCGGACGGGCCGATCCGGTGCTCGGCGCGGGTCCGACCCCGGAACGAATGATGTCGGCGATCGAACCGGACTCTCCCGACTGGCGACGATGCCGCACTGCATCCACGAGGTCGACACGACCCTGGGCCAATCGGCGCACGAACGACACGGCATCCTCTTCGGCGCGTAAAGCGTCTCGCTCGGCGCGCAATTCGGCAAGAGGCAGCGAACTCGGATCCGCCACTTCTCGACTCATCGACATCCTCCCGAAACCGGCGGCAACACCGCCACCTCATCTTTGTCGGTCACCGGCGCCGACGGGTGCACCGCCTCACCGTTCAACCACACTCGACAACTCGGAAGGATCTCGGCGAACCGCGCGCCGTAGCGGCTGGTGGCATTGGCGACGACTTCCTCGACGGTCGTTCCCGGCACCGAATCACGTCCCGTGCCGGCTGCTTCGCGCGCTTGGGCGAACAACCGAAGGGTGGCCATACGGCGAGCGTACCGGCGGTACGGTGGTCGCCCGTGGCGACGCCGACGACTCGAATACTCGTCCTGCGACACGGACAGAGCGAATGGAACGCCGTCGGACGTTGGCAAGGGCAGGCCGACCCCCCGCTCACCACTCTCGGCCGGCTCCAAGCGCGCCAGGCCGGACATCTGCTGCGAGCCGAGTGTCCGGAGTTCGATCTCGTGATCTCGAGCGACCTGGAGCGCGCGTCGATCACAGGTGATCTCCTCGCTGAGGAGGTCGGATGTCCCAACCGTCGTTCCGACATCCGCTGGCGCGAGAACCACGCCGGCGACTGGCAGGGTCTGACACGCCAGGAGATCAATCAGGGTTGGCCCGGCTGGCTCGACGCGGACAAGCGACCCTCGAACTTCGAGTCGGTCGAGTCGACCACCGAACGAACACTCTCGGCGCTGGCCGACATCGTGAAGTTCCACCCCGGAGGATGCATCCTCGTCGTCTCCCACGGTGGAGTCATCCGCCTTCTGCGCCGACACTTCACCGGGAAGGAACACCGGTTCCCGAACCTCAGCGGCTCGTGGTTCGAACATGATGGAAACGAGTGGCAGGCAGGTTCTCTCTTGTTTCCTCTCGAACTCATCGCCGAAGAGCTGCGCAACACCGGGGCCGTCGAATGATCGACGAACAGACGACCGACGCCTCGCTTCCCTTCGACGTCGTCGTCATCCGATCGAAAAGGCGCAAACGGAGTGTTGGTGCTCGACTCGCCGGGAACACCATCACCGTCACCGTGCCCACCTGGATGAGCAAGGCCGAGGAAGACTCTGCCATCGACGAGATGGTGCGACGGTTCACTCGCAAAGCGGCGACTCTGGCGGTGGATCTCACCGCGCGTGCCCATGCTCTCGCTTCCGATCACATGCTTCCCCTCCCCGACCACATCGAATGGGCCGACAACCTCACGGCCGTCTGGGGCCTGTGCACTCCCTCGACTCGGCACATCCGGATCTCCTCCCGACTCGTCGGCTTTCCGATGTGGGTCCTCGACTACGTCATCGTCCACGAATTGGCCCACTTGCTCGTCGACGAACACAGCTCGCACTTCTGGGACGTCGTGCACCGCTATCCGAAGGCAGAACGTGCGATCGGATACCTCATCGCGAAGAGCGGCGGGGACGACGCCTCGTGCTGAATCGAGTTCTCGACGAGTCGTATCCCGA
Organism: Actinomycetota bacterium; assembly: GCA_041181165.1. Lineage (GTDB taxonomy): Bacteria > Actinomycetota > Acidimicrobiia > Acidimicrobiales > Ilumatobacteraceae > Casp-actino8. The sequence goes on along the minus strand of JBEGQB010000021.1, from coordinate 8,571 downwards.
GCAGACACGACGTCACATCGGGACCCTCACGATCGCCAGACTCACGGCCAACGCGTGTTTCCGTTTCGCGCCTCCGTTCTTCGCGAGCATCGGAGACTCACTGCACGTGAGCCTCGCCCGACTCGGTCTGGCGTTCATGGTCACCGAGATCGTGGTCGGCGTGATGTCGCTGGCCGGCGGATTCGTCGACCGACTCGGTCGCCGTACGGCGATGGTGTGCGGTCTGGCCGGCGTCTCGGCGGCGACCGTGCTCGCCGCCGCGAGTCACCACGTGATTCCGTTCGCCATCGGAGTGACACTTCTCGGAATCGCGAAGTCGGTGTTCGACATGGGGCTCAACGCGTGGGTCAACGACCACGTCGACTACGCCCGACGCGGTCGAGTGGTGGGAGTCATCGAGACGTCGTGGGCTCTGGGGCTTCTGGTGGGAGTCAGTGTCATGGGACTCGTCGCCGCCGCGACATCCTGGCGATGGGGCTATACCACCGGCGCAGTTGCCGTGGCCGCGATGTCGGTCGTGCTGGCCACCCGCCTCGATCGACGTGATGATCCACGCCATCGTGTCGCCGACGAACTCGAGCTGGCCAAGATGCCACGATCAGGTTTTCTCGTGGTCGCGACCATGGCCTTTCTCATGGCGGCCAGCCAGAGCCTCTTCGTCACTTTCGGCTCGTGGCTCGAAGACGAGTTCGACTTCAGCGCCGCCGCCATCGCGGCCGTGGTGTTCGGGCTCGGCGCATTCGAACTCACGGCCTCGTTCACGTCGGCACGACGGGCCGACCAATGGGGCAAGGAGCGCAGCACGATCATCGGTGCGCTCCTCATCGTGCCGAGTGGAGTTCTTCTCTCGCTCCTCCACGGACACGTCGTGCCGGGCCTCGTACTGCTCGGTGTGTACTTGCTCGGCTTCGAATTCTCGATCGTGTGCCTCATACCGGTCGCCACCAACATGATGCCGAACGCGCCCGCCAAGGGCCTCGGCTTCACCTACACCGGAGGAATGCTCGGACGCGCGTCGATGTCGGTCCTGGCCACCGCGGCCTATGAACGTTTCGGAGTCGGCGCGCCGTCGTTGATCGGTGCAGCGAGCGCGCTCGGCGCAATCGCCTGCATCGCCGCATATCGAAAGACGAACCCTCAGCCGCGATAACCGTTGGTGATCGGCAGGCGTCGGTCCTTCCCGAAGGCCTTCTCCGACACGCGCACACCGGGTGGGCACTGACGCCGTTTGTATTCGTTGAGGTCGACCAATCGACAGATGCGCCGAACCACGTCTTCGGGATGCCCTCGTTCGATGATCTCAGCGGCCGTGAGGTCCTGCTCCACGTAGAGAGCGAGGATCGGATCGAGCACTTCGTAAGCCGGCAAGCTCTGATCATCGCGTTGATCCGGGCGCAATTCGGCCGACGGCGGCTTCACCAACACACTCTCCGGAATGACCTCACGACCGGCCCGTCGGTTCACGTGGCGACTCACTGCGAACACGTCCGTCTTGAGGAGATCCTTGATCACTGCGTAACCGCCCACGGAATCGCCATAAATGGTGAAGTAGCCGACGGCCATCTCGCTCTTGTTGCCAGTGGTCAGCACCATCCACCCGAACTTGTTCGACAGGGCCATCAGGATCTGACCACGACACCGACTCTGCAGGTTCTCCTCGGTCAGGTCGGCTGGCCGACCTTCGAAACTCGGCTCGAGCATCGAGAGATACGCCGCGAACGCCGGCTCGATGGAAATGGACTGCATTTCGATCCCCAGGGCGTCGGCCAGAGCCCGCGCGTCGTCCTTGGAACCCGGCGACGAATACCGCGACGGCATCGACACGCCGTGAACGTGTTCAGCGCCCAATGCGTCGACTGCCACACAGGCCACGAGCGACGAATCGATTCCACCGGACAGACCGATCACGACATCGGTGAAACGGTTCTTGCGCACGTAGTCGCGCGTTCCGAGAACGAGCGCTTCGTACAGCTCGTCGATTTCGTCCTGAACCGGCTCGATCGGCGGAACCACCCGCGCACCGCTGGCCCGCGACTGCTTGGAGATCGACGTGACTGGCAACGGCTGAAACGCTGTCTTGACTTCGGGAACCTCGACATCGACGACGGTGAGGCCATCGGTGAACTGGGAGAGACGTGAGACGAGATGACCGTTTCCGTCGAAGATCATCGAGGCACCGTCGAAGACGAGTTCGTCCTGACCTCCCACCTGGTTGACATAGACGATCGCGCATCCGCCGGAACGCGCACGCTCGGCGAGCATGCGCTCGCGATCGATCACCTTGCCGCGGTGAAACGGCGAACCATTGATGTTGATGTTGATCTGTGCGCCACCCTTGGCTTGCTCGGCGACCGGGCCATCGGCTCGCCAGACGTCTTCACAGATCGAGACCGCAACCTTCACGCCGGCGATCTCGTACAGATGATGCGCGCCGACTCCGGGCAGGAACGTTCGCTCTTCGTCGAACACGTCGTAGTTCGGCAACATTCGCTTGTGGTACACACCGCGCACCTGTCCGCCAGCGCACACCGCAGCCGCATTGTGAATCGCCGGACGACCGGAGGCAGGATCGACCCCGTGTCCACGATCGACGAAACCGACGATGGCGACACACGATCCGGTGCTTCGAGCCAAGTCGTCGAGAACGGCTCGGTTGTCCCGAACGAAACCGGGCTTCAGAACGAGGTCCTCGGGTGGGTACCCGGTGATGGCGAGTTCGCTGAAGGCCACGATGTCACATCCGGCCGCCTCGGCCTTGTCGTAGAGGCCAGCGATCAGATGGCGGTTGCCGGCGAGATCACCCACGGTCGGATTGATCTGAGCCAAGCCGATTCGCAGAGTTGCCACGATTCGGCAGGCTAACGCCGGACCCCACTTCGAAATGATGGTCCCACCAGCACCGACGCACTCGACGTCGGGGGCCACGACGCAACGGCGAACAGTGTGGGACGGTTCACACAGCGTTCACACTTGGGCAACGGTCGGGAAATCCCTCCCTGCGACATTTCTCATGCCCCAGTCCGAGCGGACAAGATTGCCGGACTCAACCAACACATGGAGGACCCCCAACCATGGCCTACCAAGCCGAATACATCTGGGTCGACGGCACCGAACCGACGCCGTTGCTCCGCTCGAAGACGAAGATCCTCGACGACTCGGTCACCGAGCCGCCGATCTGGGGCTTCGACGGTTCGTCGACCAACCAGGCTCCCGGTGACAAGTCGGACTGCGCGTTGCATCCGGTGTTCACCTGTCCGGACCCGATCCGTGGCGGCAACAACATCCTCGTCCTCTGCGAAGTGATGCTCGCCCAGAGTGCGAAGCCGCACCCGACGAACACGCGGGCCGCTTGCGCGAAGGCCGCCAAGAAGTACGCCGCTGACGAAATGATCTTCGGCATCGAGCAGGAATACACGATGCTTCGTCTCGATGGTTCGCCGCTCGGCTTCCCCAAGGACGGCTTCCCCGCACCTCAGGGTCCCTACTACTGCGGCGTCGGCGCCGGACGCGTCGTCGGTCGCGACATCATCGAAGAGCACACGCAGGCATGCCTCGACGCCGGACTCATGATCGAGGGAACCAACGCGGAAGTGATGCCCGGACAGTGGGAGTTCCAGATCGGTGCCGCCGACGCACTCACCGTGAGCGACCACCTCACCGTGGCCCGCTGGTTGTTGCACCGCATCGCCGAGGACTACGACGTGGTGATCTCGCTCGCCGCCAAGCCGCAGAAGGGCGACTGGAACGGTGCCGGTGCGCACACCAACTTCTCGACCAAGGCCATGCGCAACGACAAGGACATGAAGGCGATCAAGGCCGCTTGCGAGGCCATCGGCAAGAAGGTCATGCAGCACGTGTCGAACTACGGCCACGACATCGAGAGTCGTCTCACCGGCCATCACGAGACCGCGCCGTACAACAAGTTCAGCTACGGCGTGTCGAACCGCGGCGCTTCCATCCGTATCCCGTGGCAGGTCGAAAAGACCGGCCGTGGCTACGCCGAGGACCGTCGTCCGAACGCCAACATGGATCCCTACACCGTGACCCGCCTCCTGATCGAGACGGTCTGCGGAGGCTGATCCACCGCACTCTGTGAACGGGGCCGGGGAAACCCGGCCCCGTTTGCATTTCCGGCCCGCCCAGTCGGGTTCGCCGATCGCACCGGCAGAATGGACCAATGAACATGCTCGAGCAGCAGCGTGATTACGTGTTGCGAACCGTGGAAGAGCGCGGCGTTCGCCTCATCCGACTCTGGTTCACCGACGTCCTCGGCAATCTGAAGAGCTTTGCCATCTCTCCCGCCGAACTCGAGAACGCACTCGAGGACGGCATGACGTTCGACGGTTCCTCGATCGACGGTTTCTCGCGCGTCCAGGAGAGCGACGTTCTGGCCGTGCCCGACGCCAATACCTTCGTGATGCTTCCGTGGGCCGACCAGAAGGCGCCCGAGGCACGCGTGTTCTGCGACATCCACAATCTGGACGGCTCGCCCTTCGGTGGCGATCCACGTCAGGTTCTTCGTCGCAACCTCGAGCGAGCCCAGAAGCTCGGACTCGACTTCCTGATCGCGCCCGACATCGAGTTCTTCTACTTCGCGCCGCCCGAGCCGGGCCAGGCACCACGTCCACTCGACGAAGCATCCTTCTTCGATCTCACGACCACCGACGTGACCGGCACGCTCCGCAAGGAGACCATCCGCACACTCGAGACGATGAGCATCCCGGTCGAGTACTCGTTCCACGAGGACGCGCCGTCGCAACACGAGATCGACCTCCGACACACCGACGCCCTCACGATGGCCGACAGCGTCATGACATTCCGACTCGTCGTGAAGGAAGTCGCCGCTGCACAAGGTGTGCATGCGACGTTCATGCCCAAGCCCCTCGAAGGTGTCCAGGGAAGCGGCATGCACCTCCATCTGTCTCTTTTCGACAACGAAGGCAACGCGTTCTACTCCGCCGATGACGCCTACAACCTCTCCGACACGGCCAAGAAGTTCATGGCCGGCCTTCTCTTCCATGCCAGTGAGATCACGGCGATCACGAACCAGACGGTGAACTCGTACAAGCGACTGGTGCCCGGCTTCGAGGCACCGGTGCACGTGTCATGGGCCCGCAACAACCGCAGCGGGCTCATCCGCGTTCCGGTACCCAAGCGCGCCAATCCACTCGCCACTCGTATCGAATACCGCTCCCCCGATCCGGCGTGCAATCCCTACTTGGCTTTCTCGGTCATCCTGGCCGCCGGTTTGCGCGGCATCGAACAGGGTTACGAACTCCCGGCCGAAGCCGACGCCAACCTCTTCGAGATGGGAGACGACGCATTGCAGAAGCTCGGCATCGAGCAGTTGCCGCAGTCGCTCTCCGATGCTCTGCGGGTCATGGAGTCCTCGTCGCTCGTCCACGACGCTCTTGGTGAGCACATCTTCGAGTGGTTCCTGCGAAACAAGCGCTCCGAATGGCGTGGCTACAAGACGCAGGTGACGCCTTTCGAACTCAATCGATACCTGAGGTCGATCTGAGGGCACCAATGGACCTCATCGCCGTTTTCCCGGAGCCGCCGCCGCCCGACCTGGCCCGCACGCTCGACCTCGCCGGCTATCGCTGGAAGGCGTTCGCGTCGGCCGACGAAGTCGCCAAGGCCGAGCCAGCCGAGGGTTGGATGGGCGCGATCGTCTGCGCGGATGCCGACATCGAGAACGCGTGGGCGGTATGCCGGGCTTTGCGCAAGAAGGACGTACTGCAGGTTCCGCTGCTGCTCCTCGTCACGGGTGCGCAACTCGACGAACTCACCCTTCGCGACGAACTCTTCGACGACTTCTGCCTCTTGCCGTTCCATCCACGTGAACTCGAAGCGCGTCTTCGTCACTTGTTCGCCTTCACCGCCGTGAGTCCTCGGCCCGACCTCGTCGACTACGGCGAACTCGTCCTCAATCTCGAGACCTACCAAGCTTCGGTCGGTGGCCAACCACTCGACCTCACTTACATGGAATACGAACTACTGAAGTTCCTGGTGCAGAACCCGGGCAAGGTCTTCACGCGCGAAATCCTTCTGTCACGAGTCTGGGGATACGACTACTACGGCGGTGCTCGTACGGTCGACGTCCACATCCGACGTCTGCGCGCCAAGTTGGGCGAAGAGCACGCCAACCTGATCCAGACCGTGCGCTCGGTCGGCTATCGGTTCGGCCAATCCCGTTGGGGTAGTTGACACTCAGATATCGATGAGGTCGTGGGCCGAGATGCCCACGAGCGTCCGCCGCAGAGTGAGCCGACCGATCGACGTCGGCTCATCGGCCAGCGAAGCCGGAATGTCCACGTGATGCGGCACGCCGAGCACTCGACAGCCGGCAGCCAGTGCCGACCGAGTGCCGGTGGGTGAATCCTCGATGGCGACGCACTGTTGGGGCGACACACCCAATCGTTCGGCGGCCACGAGATACGGATCGGGGTGTGGTTTGCCCCGCTCGACTTCGTCACCGGTGACCGACACGTGAAAACTCCCGGTCGGCAAGCAGGCAACGACTTCGTCGGAAAACCTCTTCCATGACATCGTCACCAGCGCCGTGGCGATGCCGATGTTGCGCACGCCGTGCAACAACTCGCGTGCACCGGGTCGCCACGGAACCTCCGCTCGAATCCTCTCCACCACACGATCGAGAAGCATCTCGACGATCTCGTGTGGCGTGCGCTCGACTCCCCCGTGTCGGCGGATGTACTCACCGGCATCGAGAAGGTCGGCGCCGACGAGGGCTTTGGCATGTTCGTGGGTCCAGGTCCCACCATGGGATTCGACGATGTCGAACTCGGCCGCGATCCAGTAGGGCTCGGTATCGACGAGCGTTCCGTCCATGTCCCACAGAACGGCACTCGGCATGGATCTGCTTTCGCTCACACGAGACCTTGGATACGACGACTCTCGCGGTCGTGACGTCGCAACATGTCGTCGAGATCACGATGAACGATCCGACCATCGGTCACCACACGGCGTCCGTGCACGATCGTGTGCGTCGCCGAGATCGGCCCACAACGTAGCCATGCCTCGATCGGGTCGGCCAGAGCACCGGCGAATTGCGGACCAGTGAGACGCCAGACCGCAACATCGCCAACTGCGCCCACCGACAGTTGGCCGATCTCCCCTTCGCGGCCCAGACATCCGGCCCCACCGATCGTCGCGACCTCGAGCGCCATTCGTGCCGTTCCCGAACCTGCTCCGTCACGGAGTTTGGCGAGCAACATCGCCTGACGCGCTTCGAGCCACAGCGACGCCGAGTCCGCAGACGACGAACCATCCACACCGAGACCCACCTTCACACCGGCTGCTCGCAGTGGAACGACGGGCGCGATACCGGAGGCGAGGATGAGATTGCTGCTCGGGCAATGTGCGACTCCGATACCGGCCGCGCCGAGACGATGCACTTCGTCGTGGTTGGGCATCACGCAATGAGCCACCCACGTGCGGTCGGTGCACCAACCCGTGCGCTCCAGATACTCCATCGGTCGACAGCCGAAGGTTGCGACGGAGAAATCGTCGTCTTCGGCGTTCTCGGCGAAGTGCGTGTGCAAACGAACGTCGAGCTTCTCGGCGAGTTCGGCCGACCGGACCATCAGCTGCTCGGTGACGCTGAACGGAGAACACGGAGCCAACGCGATCCTCGTCATGGCGCCGAAAGATCGATCGTGATGTCTGGCCACGGCCGCCTCACTGGCCGCCAGGATCTCGTCGTCGTCGGCCACCACATCATCGGGTGGTAGCCCGCCGTCCTTTTGCGACAGCGACATCGAGCCACGGGTCGGGTGGAAACGAACACCGAGTTCTCGGGCGGCGGCGATCTCCGCCGACAGGAGATCGCCGGCACCTTTGGGATGCAGGTACAGATGATCCGTGCTCGTCGTGCATCCCGACAGCGCGAGTTCGGCCAGCCCGACGAAAGCGCTCACATGGACGGACTCTTCATCGATCGACCGCCACAACGGATACAACGACTGCAACCAACCGAAGAGCGGCTTGTCGGTCATCGGCGGATAAGCCCGCGTGAGGTTCTGGTAGATGTGATGGTGAGTATTGACGAGCCCCGGCGTGACGAGGCAGTCGGAAGCGTCGATCACTTCGGTGGCTTCGGGAGGCTCTTGTTGTGAGTCACCGACCGCCGACACCAATCCGTCGGTGATGGCCACCCAGCCGCCCGAAAGCTCGCGACGTTGTGGATCCATCGTGGCCACGAGCAACGCGTTGCGGATCAACAGGTCGGCGTTCTGCGGAGTTGACATGTTCTCAGTCCAGTGAGTCGAGGATGGCCGTGATGTCGTCGATGGTCGTTCGCGGGTTCACGATGCAGAACCGAAGGACAGTCTCGCCGTTCCACGACGAAGGGACAACGAACGACTGACCCGAATACAACTGGCCATCGCTCCAGCGTCGGTAATCGTCGGGCGACCAGCCCCGCCGGCGGAACACCAACACCGTGAGATCGGGCTCCAACAGCAATTCGAGATCTTCTCGGCGACGGATCTCGTCGGCCGCTGCTCGGGCGACATCGAGAGTGGTTTCCATGGCGGTGGTGTAAGCCTC
>JBEGQB010000020.1:0-14370 GCA_041181165.1 Actinomycetota bacterium | reverse complement strand
CCTTGCTCGCCGAGGATGTCCCCTTCTTCGGGTACGAGCCGAGAGGGGGAACGACTCCGTTCTTGATGAAGAACGGTGGTTCGAGTTGTTGAATCGCCAACCACTGGCCATGGCGTTCGGCCAAGGCGGACGTGAACGATGCCGGCGCTTCGACGAACTTTTCGAGCTCGGCGTCGAGCAGCATGAAGACGTGCTGCGGGTCGGCCAAGTGACCACTGGCCGCATGGCGCCGGCCGAGTTCGCGAACCGCCACTCGTACTTCGTTCACGGCGCGGATGATGTTGGTCTTGGTTCGTTCGCGGATCGCCATCTGGGACGAAGCAACGACGGCGCCTTCGAACTGACCGGCGAGTTCCTCACCCAACGGGGCGACCTTGGCCCGGATGTCGGCGGTGAGTCGTTCGCGTTCGGCGGCACGCCGTTGCTGGCGGATGCGCGGCGACTCGTCGTCCGACTGCAGGCGAACTCGGTCGATGGCCGCCAACGCGATCTCGGGACGCGTCTCCCACGAATCGGCGCTGATCTCCCATTCATTCGGACCTCGCGAGCCGAAGTCGGCGAGAAAGCGATCGAAGTCGCCGAGAAACGCCTTGGCGTCCGAGCTCGACGAACCGCGCAGTCGGTCGAGCAATCCGTGAACTCCGCCATCGAACGCCTTCGACAACTCGGCTGACTGACGGACAGCGCGCGAGATGTCCCACATTCGGTAACTCGGTTCGGCCGAATCGACGTCGCCGATGCCGGCGAGCAGTTTCATGGCGGTCTCGGGCTCACCGAGAGCCGCGCAGACGGCGCCGAGGATGCCGGGGGCGATCGCCGAATCGGAACTGGGCGGCGTGTGGCTGTCGAAGAGCTTGCGCAGGACGGGCTGCAGACTCCGAATGCGAGCGACGAGCTCGGCGTCGGTCGCATTCGACAGATCGGGACGGTTGCGACGCAGTTCGATCGTCATCTGCTTCTCGGCATCGATCTCGGGAACCGAGGTGGTGGTCATGACCCAGCCGAGGTGAGCCATGATCCCGTCCACGAGGTCGGGACGCTCGTCGAGTGGATGAGCTTCGTACGGCGGCACTTCCGGGTGATCGCCGAAGAACGCGAGGTCGAGTTGCTCGACCGACAGCAACGGGCTGCGCACGCCCTGCATGCGGACATTCGAGAGGTTGATGTAGAAGTAACCGGCGAAGAATCCGGCGACTTCGGGATAGCCATCGGTGAACTCGTCCGCGGTGTAGTTGCCGCCTCGGATGTAGCCGTCGCGCCAGCCGAGCAGGATCCCGTTCTCCCAGCACAGTTGCTGCGACAGCGGACTGGCCGCCGACGGGAGAACCTCGCCGGCGTTGGCACGTGTGTAATGAGGCCACCGCGGGCTGGGCGCGCGGTCGGTGATCCAGCGATCGGCCATGTGATTCCCCCAATGACGGACCCCGAACCGGCCCGACCGCCACAAACTAATCCACCGATCACTTCGGCCGCCATGCCGGCGGCGAGGGTCAGCGTGGCGTGGCGGTCACCATGAGTCGGGTGAGGCCGCGCAGGACGAACGAATCCCCGAACGGGAAATCGTTGCCCGGCGCCAGCTGGATGTCGTCGAATTGCTCGAGGAGTCGACTGATGGCGATCCGGGCCTCGGTGCGGGCCAGCCCGGCTCCGGGGCAGAAATGCTCACCATTACCAAAGGCCAGATGCTCCTTGACGTTCGGCCGGTCGAGGTCGACGCGGTCAGGGTCGGCAAATTTGCACTCGTCCCGATTGGCCGAGGCGAAGACGATCCAGAGGTGATCGCCGGCGCGCACCGTGGATCCGCCGATCTCGACATCGACCTTGGCCTGACGAAAGAGGCCACCGACCGGGGCTTCGAGGCGGAGCATCTCTTCGACAAGGACTTCGACCTCGGCTTGCTCGGTGCGCACCCGGCTCTGGAGCTCGGGGTCCTCAGCCAGGTGGCGGATCATGTTGGCGATGAGGGTCGTGGTGGTCTCGTTACCGGCCACGAGGAACTGCTGGAGCATGCCGAGCTGTTCGTCGTCGGTGAGCTCTTCGCCGTCGATTTCGGCATTCGCGATGTCCGACAAGAGGTCCTCACGCGGTGCCCGCCTTCGCTCGGCGATCTGGGCGAGGAAGTAGTCGGTGAATTCACGGGTGGAGTTCACGAAACCGCGGATCTGTTCGAGCGAGGGCGAGTGATTGCCCACCGGCATCACGATGTCGTCCGACCAGCGCTTGAAACGGGCCAGGTCGTCGTCTGCGACACCCAGGGCCATGGCGATGATCGCCATCGGAACGCCGACGGCAAAACGGGTCACGATGTCGACCGCTCGCCCAGCCGCCAAGTCGTCGCGGATCTCGGCGAGCAGACGATCGGCGATGGCGGTGATGGCCGGCTCGAAACCTCGTATCCGGTCCGGTCGGAAAGCAGGGTTCACCAACCGGCGCTGACGACGATGGTCGGGCGGGTCGGCGTTCAGCAGCACGGCCACCCGCCCACGCGACATACGCGACAGGGACTCGCCCATGCTGGCGTCCTGCATCAGTTCCATGATTCCCTTCATCAGCGCCTCGCCGGCCGCTTGGGGGCCGGTCGGATTCAGACTCGAGAAGCGATCGGTGTCACGCAGGATGGCACGGACGTCGTCGTAGCGAGTGATGATCCAAGCCCCCAATTCGTCGTTGAAGGTCAGCCCCGAGGCTTGACGCAGGCCCGCGAAGATCGGGTACGGGCAGGCGATGGCGGACTGCTCCCGACGGATGAGATCGTCGACCGGCGGATGTTCGGTGGCTGCGGACATGTCCTCGGCTCTCCTTGGTTCCCCGAACGATCGGGCGTTCGGTCTCCCCTCAAACTAATCGGTGGATTAGTTTGACCATCGTGGCGGACGGGGGCCCGCCGGGGAGGTTTGGGCGATGTCCGCAAGTGCCAATCGCGTCACCACACATCAGACGTTCTGCCGTGTTTGCCACGCCAGTTGCCCGATCGAAGTCGATGTCCAGATGGGTCGGGCGATCGAGATCCGAGGGGTTCCGGAGGATCCGATCTTCGCCGGTTACACCTGCATCAAGGGACGTCAACTTCCCGACCAGATGACGCACTCGTCGCGCCTGCGCGAATCGCTGCGCCGTCGCCCCGATGGCTCCTTCGAAGCCGTCACGTCGTCCGACGCGCTGGACGGCATCGCCGCCGAACTTCGTCGCATCATCGACACCTACGGCCCGCGCGCAGTGGCGAGTTACACCGGAACCGGTGGGTATCAGAACAGTCTCGCGGTACCGGCGGCGCGCGCCTTCCATCAGGGAATCGGCTCGTCCTCCTTCTACACCTCGGTGACCATCGATCAGCCGGCCAAGGGCACGGCACCTTTCCGCACGGGGATCTGGGAAGCCGGCTATCACAACTTCACCGATGCCGATGTTCTGATGGCGGTTGGCTACAACCCGATGGTCTCGAGTTTCGGACCAGTCGGCGGACTACAGGGGACCAATCCCTTCGTCGTGATGCGCGAAGCGAAGAAGCGTGGCCTGAAGCTCATCGTGATCGATCCGCGCCGAACCGAGCTCGCCACGCAGGCCGACATCCACCTCGCGGTGAAGCCCGGCGAGGATCCGACTCTGCTCGCCGGAATCACCCGCATCATCCTCGAGGAGGACCTCTTCGATCACGAGTTCTGCGACGCATGGGTCTCGGACCTCGAGGCCTTGGCCGAATCGGTTCGTCCGTACACACTCGACTACGTCGCCCGTCGGTGCGAGGTTCCGGCCGACGACATCGTGGCCGCCGCCCGGATGTTCGCGGGCGCGAAGCGCGGCACGGTGGGCGCGGGCACCGGTCCGAACATGGCGCCGCATTCGAGCATGTCGGAACACTTCGTGATCGTCCTCAACACGATCTGCGGACGAGTGAATCGAGCTGGCGATCGGGTCGAGAGCGGATATTTCCTGTATCCGGACATGCCGCGCCGCGCGCAGGTGATCGCGGCTCGCAATCCGACCCCCGGCCCTCAAGCTCGCGTCCGATCCCTCCATGGCATGCGGGGCGAAATGCCGACGACCACCTTGGCCGAGGAGATCCTGAACCCCGGTGAGGGTCGCATTCGGGCGCTCATCGTGAGCGGCGGCAACCCGGTTGTCGCTTGGCCCGACCAGGAACTCACGTTGTCGGCCATGAAGGATCTCGAGTTGCTCGTCGTCCTCGATCACCGCATGTCGGCCACGGCCGAGTTCGCCCACTACGTGATCGCACCAACGTTGTCGCTCGAACGGGCCGATGTTCCGCATCTCATGGACCGCTGGTTCCGCGAGCCGTACACCAACTACACCGAGGCCGTGGTTCCGCGCATCGGCGATGTGCTGAACGAGTGGGAGTTCTTCTGGGAGATCACCCGCCGACTCGACGTGCCGCTCCCATTCCCGGGCGGCAACGCACCGACCGACCACCATCCCACCGATGACGAGATCATCGAACTCGCCTATGCCGGATCGCGTATGCAGATCGCCGAGATCCGCCAGAACCGCATGAAGGTGCACCCGGACAAGTCGCTGCGGGTGACGCCAGCCGATCCGGATTGCACAGCACGGTTCACGCTCGCCGATGACGACATCGTGGCCGAACTGAGAGACATCCTCGACGAAGCCGACAGCGCTTCGTATCTCGGTGTGGACGGCTCGGAGTATCCGTTCCGTCTCGTGAGTCGACGATTGAAGCACGTGCTCAATTCACTCGGCACCGAACTCCCGGGACTGGCAGCCAAGGGCACCACCAATCCGGCGTACATGAATCCCGACGACATGACCGACCACGGCCTGGCCGACGGTGACATCATCGAGATCACCTCGCCCCGAGCGTCACTTCATGGTGTCGTGGAATCGGCGCCCGACGTTCGACGAGGGGTCATCTCGATGGCCCACTCCTGGGGCGGGTCCTCACTCACCGACGAGAAAGTGCGGGACATCGGCGCCCCGACCAGCCGTCTGGTGTCGGTGGATCAGGGCTACGACAAAGTGACGGGTATGGTCGTGCAGAGCGCGATCCCCGTCAAGATCAGAATGTTCGAAGCGGCCCGTCGCTGACCGGAGGAATCCCATGGCACGAATCGAAGTTCCCGATGGAGACGGCCTCGAGGCGCAGCGCATGTGGCTGCTGGCCCCGCACATGGGCAAAGGGGTGAATGCCATGAGCGAGGCGGTGTACGTGCAGTCGTCGCTCAGTATCCGAGAGCGCGAGGTCGCCCGGATGCGGGTGGCGCAGCTCAACCAGTGCGTCGTTTGAATGAATACTCGGGCCGCATCGGCGATGCGGCAAGGCATGGACGACGAGTTGTACAACTCGGTGCAGAATTACTACGACAACCCTCACTTCACACCCCGTGAGCGGTTGGCTGCTGAATACGCCGAGCGTTTCGCCATCGATCACACGTCGGTGGATGACGACCTGTGGTCACGACTCCGCGAGCACTACTCGGATTCCGAGCTTCTGGAGTTGACCGTCACGATCGGCTTCTGTGTGGGCCTCGGTCGGGCGTTTCAGGTGCTCGACGTCGCCCGGGACTTCGATGTCCTCTGGAGCAAAGAACCCAAACACGACCATCAGGAGAAACCATGACCCCGCTCGAAACCGTCCGCGCCTTCATCGGTGCCATCGAACGGAACGATCTGCCCGCGGCTTTGGCCATGGTCTCGGAGAACTGCGAGTACGACAACGTGCCGATGATGAAGGTGTTCGGTCCGAAGGCGATGAACGAAATCCTCGGACCGATGTTCGCCGGATGCACCGAGATCTCCTGGCCGATTCATCGGGAGGCGGCGACGGGCAATTACGTGTTCAACGAGCGCACCGACCGATTCAAGATGGCCCACGGGTGGCTGGAGCTTCCGGTGACCGGCGTGTGGGAGGTCGTGGACGGCAAGATCACCCTCTGGCGCGACTACTTCGACATGCAGACCTATCTCAAGCAGATGTCCCCCACCTGACCCAACCCTTGTGGTTCTGGTGAGGATTTTTCACCGTCTGGGGCAAGATCTCCCGCCAGATTGGCGATCCGTGTGAGTTTCTGGTGGGAGATCTTCACCTATGAGGTGAAAAATCCTCACCAGAACAACGAGGGGTTAGTGGGATTCGCCGAGGTACGAAGCCTCGATGAGGCTGCGGTCCTTGGCCAGTTCGGCCGCATTGCCTTCCATGGCCAACTCACCGTGGCTGAGCACGTAGGCGCGGTCGGCCACTTGGAGAGCCATGTGCACGTGCTGCTCGACGAGCAACACGCCCGCACCCGTCTCGTCGGCGATCTGCCGCAGGATCGGCAGCAATCGCTCGACGATGATCGGCGCCAAGCCCAGGCTCATCTCGTCGACCATCAAGAGACGCGGGCTCACCGTGAGTGCACGGGCCATGGCGAGCATCTGCTGCTCACCACCGGACAACAAGCCGGCTCGACGATCGAGAATCGGCTCGAGGGCCGGGAAGTACCCGAGAGCCTTCTTCACATCGGCTGAGCCCTTGGCGGCACCCAAGCGAAGATTCTCGGCCACCGTGAGTTGATAGAAGAGCGAACGTCCCTCGGGGACGTGCGCCAGACCTTCACGGGCGATCAGGTGCGGGCGGCGGCCCTTCACACTCTTGCCGAACACCTTGATGTCACCCGAGATGATCGGGACGAGTCCGGAGGTCGTGAGGAGCGTGGTGGTTTTGCCGGCACCGTTCGGGCCGAGCAGGGCTACTACTTCACCTTCGTTGACGCGCAAGTTGAGCCCTCGCACGACCGACACACCGTTGTAGCCGGTGTTCAGGTTCTCGATTTCGAGAAGTGCACTCACGTCAGGCCTCCTTCGCACTGCTGCCGAGATACGCCTCGATCACCTTGGGGTCCCGCTTGATTTCGCTCGGCGTCCCCTCGGCGATCTTGACGCCGAACTCGATCACATAGATGTAGTCGCACACTTCGAGCACCAGACCCATGTCGTGGTCGACCAGGAAGATCGTGATCCCGGCGTCGATGATCTGTCGGAGACGACGACCCAACTCCTGCGATTCGGTGGTGTCGAGTCCGGCGGCCGGTTCGTCCATGCACACGAGCTCGGGACGAGCCGCGAGCGCCCGGGCGGCCGACACCAACTTGCGCTGACCCTGGCTGATCTCGTTGGGATACTTCTTGGCGAGATCTCCGATTCCGAGAACGTCGAAGGCGAAGTCGACGCCCGCTCGGTCACGTGAGCGATTGGGAAGGACCAGATCGAGCAAGAAGTTCTTGGTCGACTGTCGTTCGGCCGCCACCTGTACGTTCTCCTCGATCGTGAGGTCGTCGAACAACTCGAGCGATTGCCACGTACGACCGAGCCCCAAGCGGGCTCGGGAATGCACGGGGAGGCTGTTGATCTCCTGGCCTTTGAACTCGATACGTCCGGTGGTCGGAACGAACCCGGTGATGCCGTCGATGAAGGTTGTCTTGCCGGCGCCGTTGGGTCCGATGAGACCGACCAACTTGCCCTTCTCCACCGTCAGATCGACGTTGTTGACGGCACGAAGACCACCGAAGGTCACCGACATGCCCGATGTCTGCAAGAGACTCACTTCGAACCCTCCCCCTGGGTTGCCCCGACCTTACTTCGTTCGCCACTGGCCGATTTGCGTATGGCTTTGTCGATCTGCCGCTGGCGGATCAAGCGCGGCGCGCCGGCCAAACCTTCCGGATTCTGCACGGCGGTCAGGATCAGACCGATACCGCCGATGAGCGTCGCGTACCCCTGATCGATGTGAAGGATGTTCTCCAGGAAGTTGAAGTTCAGGCCGTTGGGGGCCACCACGCCAGCCAACACCGCTCCGCTCACCGAGGCGATGCCTCCGAGGTAGGCGAACGACAGGAACGTCAGCGAAGCGAACGCACCGAAGTAAGCCGGCGTGACCGAACCGAAGCGGTAACCCGAGAGCGTTCCGCCGAGTCCGGCGATGAAGGCGGCCAGGCCGAAAGCGAGGATCTTGGTGCGAGCGACGTCGACACCGGAAGCGGCCGCCGCCCGTTCATTGGACCTCACGGCCAGGAACTGTCGGCCGGTATTCGATCGACGAACGTTCACGACCATCAAGCAGAGGAGAACCACGAACACGAGACAGACGATCCCGAACCACGCATTCGGCGGGATGTCGTCGCGGCCCTTGATTCCGGCGACTTTGAGAAGGGTGTTGTTCGGACCGAAGTCCTTGCCTCCGATTTCGGGGGGCTTCACGGGCAGGGCGCCCAGTTCGCCGGCGAAGGTCTTGTTCTTGAAGACCAATTGCTCGATGGCCACCGCCGCCGAAAGCGTGATGACGGCCAAGTTGACACCGCGCAACCGCAAGGCCGGGATCGAGATCACCGCTCCGAATATCGCGGCCACGAAAGCTCCGATGATCGGGGCGATGGGAAACGGCAGACCCTCGAAATACTTCGACATGAAGAATCCAGCGGTACCGGCAATCGCCATCTGAGCCAGCGAGATCTGACCCACGAATCCCACGAGGACCACGAGCGACAAGGCGATCACAGTTGCGACCAGGGTGTTGATCGTCGACTGACGCCAGTCGTAGTTCCAACCGAATAGAAGTGCGATCACCGCCGCCGAAGCGAACAAAGTGAGCGGAAGAACGTGCTTGGGGGCCGACGCGAAAGGCATCTTGCCGACCGACACCGCACCACGCACCGGCAGCGACTTGCCGCGCAGGAACATCGCCACGACGATCACGAAGAACGGCAATGCTTGCGTGAGTCCGGCCGTGGGTAGGACACCCTTGGGGAACCACGTTTGCGCTCCTTGGTACTGCACCCAGCCCTGCAACATGGCGATTCCCACTCCGGCGGCCACGGTGAGGCCGAAGGAGGTGAAGTTGGCGAGCAGGGCGGCACCGAGCGCCGGCACGATCAGGAGCGGAAGAGTGATGGTGTCGAGGTTGGTGATCGGCACGGCCAGGATTCCGAGGAGACCGGCAATGAGGGTCGACAGCACCCAGTTGGCTCCGGCCAGGAAGTCGGGCGAGAAACCGAGAACGATGGCACCCTTTTCGTTCTCGGCCGCGGCGCGCGTGGCCAGACCGAATCGCGAGAACTTGAACAATGCCCAGAGGCCGATCGCGATCAATGAGACGACGATCACGAGAAACAGCTGATTCTTGGGCACGACGCCCAATTCGCCCGGGAGATCGATCTTGCCCTTGGGAAGCGGGAAAGGCACTCCGGTCTTGGCGAGTTCGCCGAAACGCAAACGGCAGAACTCCTGGAGAACGACGAACAAACCGACCGAGGTGACGACCTTGGCCAGAACCGGTGCATTACGAAGTGGCTTGAAGATGACGAAGTGCAGGAACAGACCGAGGAGGACCGCCACGATGAGAGCGAGGATCAACGACGCCGCCGTCGTCAGGCGATCGCCGGGCAGGTCGATGGTGGTCGGCCAGTTGGGCAGATCGAGTTTATTTCCGGCCTCCCGGAACCAGTTGACGGGGATCTCGATAATCACGAGAGGATTCGGCAACGGTGGAACGTAGAACTTCCCCTCCACCCGGAATCCGTAATACCAGTAAGCGACGAAAACGGTGATCACGCCATTGGCGAAGTTGACGACGCCGGAGCCACGGAACGTGAGCACCACACCGAGGGCCACCGCTGCCATGAGGGCACCGGTTCCGATGTTGGAGAACATCGGCGCCAACTGACGGGCGTCCCAGGCATACAGGATTGCGAATACCGCGATCACCACGAGTGCGCCAACAAGAAGTTTCTGCTTCTTGACGAACGATGCGAGCGACTGCTCCATACAACTCCCCTTCGCGCCCTTGCGAGCGGCCCCACTACGTCGGACGACAGTCCGATCGGGGGTGCGAGGCATTGCGCCCCGCACCCCCAACCAATGAACTACTCAGCCGACCAGAGATCGGCTGTTCGAAAAATCAGCTAACTGCTGCCAATTCCTCGACGGGGTTGATGGCCTTGCCGTTGTAACCATCGAGCACCGAGACGTACTCCGTGCCCTGCTGCTGCTGGATACCGATCGAGAAACCACAGAGCGACGGGAACGTCGGGTTGCCACCGCACTTGAAGTCGCCGACGCCACCCCACATGGGGCCGACGAAGGCCTTGACGGCGTCGCGGATCGAGGCGCTGTCCTGAGCTCCGGCGTTCATGAACTGAACGACGGTCATGAGGGTGCCGAAGGTCGGTCCACCGAAGCCTGTGTACTCGGGATTCTCCACACCGGTCTCCGCGGCCCAGGCGAGGGCGGCGTCGATGTAGGCATCGAGTTCGGGGTTGCCCGGGATCTCATAGGCGTAGCCATAACCACCGAAGTACCAGCCATCGGGCAGATTGCCCTCTTCGCCGGCGGCCTTCAGATGATCCTGCATCGGGATACCGAAGCACAGACCAGTGGTCACGACCGTGGTCTCGATCTCGAGGGTCTTCAGAGCGTCATACACGCCGATGCAACCCTGGATGGTCACGAGCGGGTAGAAGACGTCAGCGGTGTCGGCACCGGACGACTGAATGGCGGTTGCCATTTCGGTCGCACCAGCGGTGTCGGCCACCGGCACACCGGTGACTTCCACGCCGAATGCCGCAAGAACGGGCTTGGTCAGCGCTTCGAAGGCGACGGTACCGGCCGGGTTGTCGTTGTACACGACGGCGACCTTCTTGACTTCCTTGCCTTCGAGTTCCGGCACATACTTCGCGGCCAGGATCGCCAGACCCTGGATCACGCCGGGCGAACCAGGGGTCAATGCGAACCCGTCAGTGGCGAGGAACTCGGGCGTGGTGACCGGGTTGCCGATGAACACCGGCTTCTTGTCCTTCAAGGTGTCGAGCAGAGGAGCATTGCCGTTGAGGAGCGCTCCAGTGATGACGGTTTGAACATCTTCGTTGGCCAGCATTTCCTGGCCACACTTCTGACCGTCTTCTTCCTTGGTCACGAAGCACTTGACGAGTTCGATCGGGCGACCGCCGACTCCGCCGAGGAAGTTGTTGATGAACCAGACACCGGCGTCGATACCGACGGAGGCCTCCGGGAATGCCGGGGTGCCACCTTCCTGGTTGATGTAACCGATCTTGATGGGATCGCCGGATGCTGCGCCGCCGGGACCTCCGGTGTAGGCGACACCGGTGTCGATCGACGACTGCAACACGGGCAGATCGCCGGACGGAGCCTCAGAGGACGGCGCTTCAGTGGCGGGAGCTTCGGTCGATGCGGACTCGCCGCCTTCGTCCTCGCTACACGCCGCTGCGAACAAGCCGAGAACGGCAATGCCCGCGATAAGGGTCTTCTTTGTCTTTCTCACGTAATTCTCCCCCTGGATGATTAGGCCGGAATCGACGGGCGACCCCGGAGTGAGTCGGACTTTTCTATCACGAAATAACCGGCCGATCAGATACCGAGGATCACCGAATCCGAGCCCGGACCGAACTCGTCGAATTCATTCGGGGCGGTCGGACTCCCGATAGTCGGAGAACTTGGCGTCCCGCTCCGACAGCGCCGCCGTGACCCCCTTGGTGGCGAACGACTGCATGTAATCCATCGACGACCGCTGGTGAAAACCCAGCGCCTGGATCTCGGCCGT
The DNA here is from genome assembly GCA_041181165.1 of Actinomycetota bacterium. GTDB lineage: Bacteria > Actinomycetota > Acidimicrobiia > Acidimicrobiales > Ilumatobacteraceae > Casp-actino8. The sequence continues at coordinate 2,804 of JBEGQB010000020.1, read as the reverse complement.
GGCCCGGATGCCGGCCCGGATACCCATGACCTCCATGGCCCGGTGGGCAGCCCGCTTATTGAGAGCCAGGAGATCGGCCGGGATCTTGGCCACCCTCTCGGCCATGGCCAGCACCGCGGCGTCGAGTTCGGCCTCGGCGAAGGCCCGGTTGGCGAAGCCATTGGCCACCGCCTCGTCACCGCTCATCGAGTCCCCGGTGAGCAGTGCCTCCATCCCCCGACGAAGCCCCATCATCCAGGTCTGCCACTGCATATCGGGAGGCGACATCAACCGAACCGGCGGGTAACCGATTTTCGCATCGTGGGCCACGTAGACGAGATCGCAGGCGGTCGCGAGTTCGGTTCCGCCGGCCAGGCAATACCCGTGCACCTGACCGATGATCGGCGTCGACATGTCCCACATCTCGAACCAGTTGTTGACCACGTGTCTCGACCACCAGCCGTCAGCGCGGGAGATCGAGCGCTCCACATCACTGTTGGCCGATCCGAGGTCGTAACCGGCCGAGAAACACGAGCCGGCACCTCGGATGATCATCACCGAGACGTCCTTGTCCTTGTCGCCGGCGCGCAAGGCATCGAAGAGCGATCCACGAAGGGCGTCGTTGAGTGCATTGCGCTTGTCCGGACGGTTGAGCGTGAGGCGCCGCACCTTCGGAGCCGGATCGTCGATCAGAAGAACATCGGAAGCCATGGTTACTTCTCCCAGTACGGAGCGCGGAGTTTGCGTTTGTTGATCTTGCCCATCGTGTTGCGACCGAGATCGGCCACGAACTCGACGGTTCGCGGGCACTTGTAGTGCGAGAGGTTGTCACGACAGAAGGCGATGAGCTCGCCGGAACTCACCGACGCGCCGTCGCGAAGAATCACCAGAGCCTTGAGTTCTTCTCCCATTTCGGTGTGCGGAACTCCGATGCACGCCACGTCGAGGACGGCTGGATGCTTCACTAGAACCTGTTCGGCTTCGGCCGGATAGATGTTCACACCACCCGACACCACCATGTCACTGAAGCGATCGGTGATGAACACGTACCCGTCGGCGTTCACGTAGCCGATCTCACCGAGTGTGAAGACCCCGGGCGCGATGTTGGCCGCTTTCGTCTTCTCCGGATCGTTCGGGTAGATCACCCCACGACCGGTGGCATCCTTGAAGAACAGCCTTCCCTCGGTGTTGGGTGGCAACTCGTTGTTGTCGTCGTCGAGAACGAGCACCGAGAACGGCGGTACCGGACGACCGACCGAACCCGGGTTCTCCAGCCACTCCTGGCTCGAGATCTGACACGTGGTCCCGACCTCGGTGGCTCCGTAGGCGTCGATGAAGATCGGCCCCCACCATTCGATCATCGCCCGTTTCACGTCGACCGGACACGAGGCGCCCGTGTGGGCCGCGAGCTTCATGCTCGAAACGTCGTACTTCGCTTTCACATCGTCGGGAAGAGCGAGCAGTCGCACGAAATGAGTGGGAACCATGACCGACGACTCGGTCTTGTACGTATGGATCGCGGCGAGTGTCTTCTCGGCGTCGAACTTGGCGAGCACCACCATCGGCACACCACGAACGAGGAGTCGCATTCCGTTCAACGGGCCGGTGTGATACATCGGCCCCACCACGAGATGGGTCCCGAAGGCTGCGAAGCGATTGGCCTTCATGCCTTCGAGATGTTCGGCCATGGTGTCACCACCGGCGAACATCGTGGGCGGAAGTTCGGTTCCCTTGGGCCGCCCCGTGGTGCCCGAGGTGTACAAAAGGTTGGCGCGTGGCTTGACGTCGAGTGGCGGGTCGGCGGGATCTCCCCCGGCCAACCATTCGGACCAACCGATCACTCCCGGGCGCTCGACACCCCAACCGACGAGGTCGATGGTCCGTCCCTCACGACGAACGATCTCGACGGCTTCGATCCCGCGATCGACGGTCTCGGGGCCGACGAAGACGAGACGCGAGTCGGAGTCCGAAAGGATGTAGGCGGTTTCCTCGGCGGTGAGGTGGAAGTTCACCGGAACCGTGGATGCACTCCCGAGCAAACACCCGAGGTGAGCCAATGCCGTCTCGGCTGCGTTCTCGGCGAAGACTGCCACCCTTCGGGACGGACCGAGGTCGCTCGTCAGCGCGTTGTTCGCCGTTCGGTTGAGGATGTCACCGACTTGCGCCCACGTGAGTGCTTTGTCGGGATCGCGGACTGCGATCTCATCGGGACGTTCGGCCGCGAGTTGGGATGCGAAGGCGGGCATGTGACGACGCTAGGCGTCAGACCTGCGGCTGGACGCCCCGGGCGATCAACCCGTCCTTGGTGTTGGCGAATTCGCCGCTCAGATCCGGACCACCGCGGTAGTGCACCTGCAGGAAGCGCCGCGTGAAGAGCCAACGTCCGTCCACCTTGCGGTACGCGTCGTCGTAATGGGCGAGCAGTAGCCCGCGATCTCCGTTGGCCGTGAGGAATCGTTCGCTGATCGCCCACCGGCCGGTCGCCGTGGCACGGGTCGAGTCCTCATAGGCGGCGTCCCCGTTATGGGCGTGTTGCACGACCGCAGCCATGCCGCCCATGGCGGCGAACCACAACTTCAGGATGCTCTCTTTGCCCTCGACGAGGCGACCGCCACCGAGATCCCATACCGCATCATCGGCCCAACAACTCCCCCATTGATCCCCGTTGCGGTGGATCACGGCGTCGGCATAGCGATTTACGAGGCGCTGGATCTCGATGAAGTCTTGGGAATCGACAGGCGTGTTCATGGAACGGTTCTAGCCCAGACCGGACGCCCGGCGTGACGCCGACCGATTCGCATGCGCCAAGATGAACCCATGCCCGA
>JBEGQB010000019.1:0-14451 GCA_041181165.1 Actinomycetota bacterium | reverse complement strand
TCGGTGACCGACCGCTGCAACTTCCGTTGCACGTACTGCATGCCGGCCGAAGGAATGGTGTGGCTGCCCAAATCGGAGATCCTGACGTTCGAGGAGATCGAGAGACTGGCCCGGATCTTCGTGGGGCGTTACGGCGTCGATGGCATCCGTCTCACCGGTGGGGAACCGACCGTGCGCGCGCACTTGGCTGTTCTGATCGAGAAACTCGCCGGCTTGATGGTGCCGAACGATTCGCCCTCGCCACTGGCCGGACGACCGATCGATCTTGCTCTGACCACCAATGGAGCAACTCTCGTCAACTGTGTCGATGAATTGCGGGCCGCTGGTCTTGGCCGCGTCAACATCAGTCTCGACACCCTCGATCGCGCTCGTTTCGAGCAGATGACCCGTCGTGACGAACTCGAGCGAGTTCTCGCCGGAATCGATGCCGCCATCGGGGCCGACTTCTCGAGCGTGAAGATCAACGCGGTGATCGAGCGGGGTGTCAATGACGACGAGATCCTCGCGCTGGCCGAATTCGGTCGGACCAAAGGCGTGGAGGTTCGCTTCATCGAGTTCATGCCGCTCGATGCCGAAGGTCACTGGGTGAACGACAAGGTCGTGAGCCAGGACGAAATCGTCTCGGCGATCGATGCGCGGTATCGACTCGAACCGGTTCCGGCTCGCGGTGCGGCACCGGCCGATCGCTGGCGGTACGTCGATGGTGGCGGCACCGTGGGTGTGATCCCGAGCGTCACCAAACCCTTCTGCGGGGACTGCGACCGGGTCCGCCTCACCGCGGACGGGCAGTTTCGGACGTGCCTGTTCGCCACCACGGAGTTCGACCTGCGAGGCCTGCTTCGATCGGGAGCCGACGACGACGTGCTGGCGGCGGAGATCGAACGAGCGGTCGGCACGAAGTGGGCAGGGCACCAGATCAATCAGGTCAACTTCACACGACCCAAGCGCACGATGAGTCAGATCGGCGGCTGATGCTCTAGGCGCGTCGCAACCAATCGACGGCGACGCTGACCCCGGGGCTGAACAGGACATGCGGCGACCCGACCGGCGCCGACAGGCCGGCTGCGGTCACGAGTTGATCGTCGATCTCGAGAAGTTCACCCGAATGCAACGGCCAAGGTTCGTGGTCGACTGGTCCGTAGTTGAGGCCGCCGCCGTAGCGCGGCGCGATGAGTCCCCATCGATCGGTCAGGAATCGTTCGAGATCTCCGGCTTCGATGCGATCCCCGATACGAAGTCGAAGGTGTGACGTCGCGCGCGATGGCCAACGACGAACGACCGACGACTCGAGAACCCCGTTGTCCACTGACACCTTGGCCCGACCGAAGCAGTAGGGGAGTCGAAAGGCGGCGCGCGCGGCGATCGTCGGCAGCAATTTGGGCGTGTCGAGTGAGAAGAACCAGACCGCCGGCCGACCGTTCACCCGGACGTACGTCCGAACGTTGATCTCCGGAAAATTCGCCGTGGTCGGAATCGGTGGCAGCCACTTCAATCGAAGGCGGGTCATGCGGAAGGGAACGAGGGCCACCCATGCCCGACCATCGAAGGTGTCGACCTCCACGCCCGACGGCAACAATCGTCGAACCTCGTCGGGGGCGTACGCCCAGTGGATGAAGGCGAGATCCCGCCACTTCTGGGTCATCACGGCCATGAAGCCATTGTTTCTCCTCGCCGGTACCGTTGTCGCCGTGGCGGACTCGACCGATCAGCCCTTCACCCACCTCGACCCCCTTGGTCGAGCGCGCATGGTGGACGTGACCCCGAAGGAACCCACCCATCGACGAGCCGTCGCCCGTTGCAAGGTGTTCATGACCCCGGAGACGACCGCGGCCATCGCCAACCGAGAAGTCACAAAGGGTGATGTTCTGGCCGTGGCCCGGGTGGCCGGGATTCAGGCCGCCAAGCGGACGAGCGACCTGATTCCGTTGTGCCACCCGCTCCTCGTCGGGGCCGTCACCGTCAACTTCGAAATCGGGGACGACCATGTCCAGGTGGAGGCCCAGGTCGAGACCGTCGAGCGGACCGGGGTCGAGATGGAGGCACTCCATGCCTGCTCAGTGGCCGCTTTGTCGATCTACGACATGTGCAAGTCGATCGACAAGGGCATGGTCATCGGCGATCTCACCCTCTGGGAAAAGGTCGGCGGGCGGTCGGGTCACTATCGCCGGCCGGCCTGATTCCGGCCGTCCTGACCCCCGAGCCACGCCAGAGACGGGGGTGGATCATTGCGCCGTCCGTCACGAATGTTGTAAAACTGTAATGAAACGGGCAACCTGTCCATCCGACGGTGCTGCGAAATCGCAGAAGGGAGGCCGACGAACGTGAGCAAGATCATTCTCTTGGTCGTAGGGGCCGCTTGGGCCGCCGTTCTGATCCCGCCGTTGTTGCGTGGACGTCATGAGAACCGGCCCCACTCCTCGGTGGTCGACTTCCGCCGCCAGCTCTCGACCTTGCAGCGGACGGCTCCGTCCCGTGCGCCTATCCGTATGGCCCGACCGTTGGCGCCGGCTCCGACCCGCCCGGTGATGGCCGCTCGCCTCGATCACACCCGGGGACTGTCGAGCACCCGGGGAATGAATCGTCGTCATCTCGTTCGTCAGCGTCGTCAGAACGTCGTCGTGAGCCTTTCGCTCCTGACGGCCGGTTCGGCGTTCATCGCCTTCACCACCAAGAGCGATTTCTTCATCTACGTGTTCGTTCTGTCGGCGATCTCGCTCAGCGGTTACTGCTACAAGCTGTCGCAGATGCGCCGGTACCAGAGCGCGCCGTCGTCGTACCGTCGCGACTGGATCCGCGCCGCCTGAGTCGGTCGGCGGGCCTCGCGGTAGAGTTCCACCGCTGTCGGCGGGAAACCGTCGATCACCCTCGGGGGTGTAGCTCAGTTGGCAGAGCGCAACAATCGCACTGTTGAGGCCAGGGGTTCAATTCCCCTCACCTCCACCCGAATCTGAAAGAGCCGGCCGAATGGCCGGCTCTTTCGTCGAATCCGGTCGATCGTGCACGGCGACTCGAGTTCGGTCGCCGCCAGTTCGCCCAGCAGGCCGCATTCGGTTTTTGCTTGGCCGGACGTCGGGGAGGAGCAGATTCACTTCGGTCAGAAAGCGTTGCGTCTCCCGGCTCGGACGGCTCCCGAAGGTGTGGCTCGAGTGGTGCGACGATTCGCCGACGAGCGTCTGGCCGGCGAACCTTTCTCGGATTGGCTGAAGCGCATCGGTGGTCCGTCGAAGGTGGCCGATGGCCTGCGCGATCTCGATGACGTTCCGACACCGGACGAGAATCCCGAGTACTTCACGGACTACGACGAGACCGGACCATTCGTGGCACAAGTGGCCGAGTCGGAGTGCGCGACCTGAACCTGAACCGGAATCTGCCGCGTCGGATTCGCGCTTCTCGTTCGGGGCTTTCATGAGCGGCGATTAGGGTCGGCGTCATGTCCGGTCCTCTCGAAGGTGTGAAAGTCGTCGAACTCGGAGTGTGGGTGGCCGGTCCGGCGGCGGCCGGGGTTCTGGGCGACTGGGGAGCCGACGTCGTCAAGATCGAACCGCTCTCGGGAGATCCGGCGCGGTCGTTCCAACGGATGCTCGGTGGCGATCTGCCGAACAACCCGGTCTTCGAACTCGACAACCGGAGCAAGAAGGGGATCGCTCTCGACATCTCCACGCCAGCCGGACTCGAAATTGCCCTCGACCTGATCCGTGAGGCCGATGTCTTCGTGACGAACGTTCGGGTCGACTCACTCGAACGTGCGGGTCTGGGATACGACGCAGTGCGTGCCGTGAACCCACGCATCGTGTATGGACAGATCACGGGATACGGCCTGTCGGGGCCGGATGCCAATCGGGCCGGCTACGACATCGCCGCGTTCTGGGCTCGAGCGGGGATCGCCCATCTGTTGACACCCGATGGTGGAGACCTTCCGTTCCAACGCGGTGGCATGGGTGATCATTCGACCGGAGTGACGTTCGCCGGAGCGATCTGTGCAGCGCTCTTTCGCCGCGAGCGAAGCGGCCAAGGGCAGATGGTGTCGTCGTCCCTCCTGCGACAAGGCGTGTACACCGTGGGTTTCGATCTCAACATGGCTCTCGGTTGGGGCCAGTATCCGGCCATCGGGCGTCGTACGGAGATGCTCAGTCCGACCGTCAACAACTACACCGCCGGTGATGGTCGTCGCTTCTGGATCGTGGGCCTCGAAGGTGAACGTCACTGGCCACCCCTCGCACGTGTGGTCGGTCACCCGGAATGGATCGATGATCCTCGGTTCAACTCTCCGTTGAATCGGGCGATCAACCACAAAGAACTCATCGCGCTCCTCGACGACATCTTCGCGACAAAGTCACTCGACCAATGGGAAGAGGTATTCGCCACCGAACCCGACATGTTCTGGTCGTCGGTGAGTTCCCCCGAGGAGATCCTCAATGATCCACAACTCACCGCGGCTGGTGGACTGGTCGAGGTCCCCGACGAGTACGGAACCACGACGATGATCGCTTCACCGGCGGACTTCCACGGAACTCCGTGGTCGCCCCGTTGGATCGCGCCCAAACTTGGGGAGCACACAGTGGAAGTACTGAAGGGAATCGGACGCACCGACGACCAGATCGCCGCTCTCGAATCATCCGGCGTGATCGCGACGTTCAGCGAGGAGTGATCGACCGAAGTCGATCGACGACCTGATCGATCAGTTCGACGACCTCGACGGCACACGAAATGAAATCCTCGACCTCGCCTCCGCCCGGATCGACGATCTCCTCCCACGGTTCGATGGCAACCGTTCCGAGCTCGAGGCTGGCCAAGCGCTCGGCGAGCGTTCCGCCGTGGGTGAGGTCGCGGGCGAGCCGCTTCAGTGTCACGGTTCGATCGCGCGCGTCGGGGAACTCGCGTCTCATCCACTGGACGTGTTCGGGCGCCATGGCCAGCACGAGGTCGGCAGCACCGACGTGTTCGGCGACGATCTGCTTGCTGCGGTGGTGCCGTGCTTCCAGACCGACGCGGTGAAGGGCCTCACGTGTTCGCCAGCTGATGGGCTGGCCGTCCACGCTGAACGTACCCGCAGTGGTGATCGAGAGAGTCGGATCACGATCCACGAGCGCAGCTCCGGCCATGACCGAACGCGCGGCGTTGCCGGTACAGATGACGAGAATCGATGTCACGGATCAGGAGCGAAGGGGAGCCATTTGGGCGGGGTCGATGTACTCCTCGAGATGGGTGATGAGCCCCTGATCGTCGAGATGGACGACCATGCACGTGTGGGCACACAATTCTCCGCCGGGCGCGGTGCCCCGGATGGCTGCCTGCCACATCCAGCCGTCGGAAGTGACACTGAAAGAGCGCGTCTCCCAGCGAAGCCCGGTGATCTTCGTGTGCATCCACTCGAGGGTCTTGCCCGTGCTCGCGTACTCGATCGTCTTGTCGTCGAAGTTGTGCCAGACGGTGGCCCCGGGAACACACATCGCCATCGTCAGGTCGGCGCGGCCGAGGTTGGTTGCTTCGGCGAATCGACGATGGTGTTCGATCTTCTGCGCATCGGTCAGGCTCATGTCGGGACTCCTCCGTCGACCGTGAACACCGCACCTGTTGTGTAGGCGCCGGCATCTCCGGCGAGAAAGAGTGCCGCGCCGACGATCTCGTGCGGCTCGCCGACCCGCCGCATCGCCACACGCTTCATGGCCTGATCGACCATGTCCCAATTCCAGGCTTTGCTGATGTCGGTGCGGAACGAACCGGGCATGATGCAATTCACGCGAACGTGGGGTCCGAACGTGTGAGCGAAGCCGATCGTCATGGCATTGAGTCCGGCTTTGGCGGCGGTGTACGGGATCACATCCGGTGTCGGATGAATGGCCGCGATGCTCGAGATGTTGATGATCGACCCACGCCGTCCATCCGATTTTCCGCGTTCGTACATCTTGGTGCCAAGGAGAGCGGACAGTCGGAACGGACCCTTGAGATTGAGTCCGATGACCGAATCCCAGAGTTGCTCGTTGACGTTCGAGATATGGTCGTAGAGAGGAGACTTGCCGGCGTTGTTGACGAGGATGTCGACGCCACCGAGTTGGTCCCAGGCCGCCTCGGCGAGTCCGTCGATTTCGTTCCATCGTCCGATGTGGCAGGCGTACGGAATCACTCGTCGACCGGTCGCCGCAGTGATCTCCGCCGCGGTTTCTTCGCACGATTCCAAGGATCGACTGGCGATCATCAGATCGGCGCCTGCTTCGGCGAAAGCCAGAGCCATCTCCTTGCCGAGACCGCGACTTCCGCCGGTGATCAGCGCGGTGCGTCCGGTGAGATCGAACAGGGCCGGAATGTTCGCCATGGTCCGACCTTAGGCGTCGGGGATCGATTACGCCGAAGCCCGAACTGGAAGCGAGACTGAGCGAATGGACTTTGCGGAGAGCCCGGCATCGGCGGCCTTTCGTCAGGAGGTCCGCGCGTGGCTCGATGCGCATCTGCAAGGCGAGTACCGCTCCCTTGGCACATCAGCCGAGATGGGCGCCCACGATTGGCCGGTGCGGGTCAGTTGGGAGCAAGAGCTCGGACGGGCCGGTTGGCTCGGGCTCACGTGGCCCCGTGAATTCGGCGGTCGGTCGGCGACGGTCTCCGAGGAACTCGTCTTCGCACAGGAGTACGCCCTCGCCGATGGGCCACAGAGGGCCGGCTTCTTCGGGGAGGGACTCCTCGGACCGACTCTCATCACCTTTGGAACACCCGAACAACAACAGCGCTTTCTTCCACCCATTCTCCGCGGTGACGAGTACTGGTGTCAGGGTTTCAGCGAGCCGGGGGCCGGAAGTGATCTCGCCGGAGTGCGGACCACCGCCGTTCTCGACGGTGATTCATGGCGCATCGACGGGCAAAAGGTGTGGACCAGTCAGGCGCAGTTCGCGCAATGGATCTTCGTTCTCTGCCGAACCGAACGCGAAGAAGTTGCACACAAAGCGCTTTCGTACATTCTCGTTCCGATCGACCAGCCCGGTGTGGAAGTGCGTCCTCTCCGCGATCTGTCCGGCAACGATCATTTCTGCGAAGTGTTCTTCGATGGCGCGGTGACGTCGGCAGATCTCGTGGTGGGTGGTCGTGGTAACGGGTGGAAGACCGCCATGGGCACACTCGGGTTCGAACGGGGAACCGCCTTCATGGCGCAGCAACTCAGGTTCGCCAAGGAATTCGCCAAAGTGCGCGATCTGGCGTCTCGCCGAGGACTCGATCACGATGCGGAAGTTCGTCAGCGTTTGGCCCGCGCCTATGGCGAGCTCGAGATCATGCGTTGGTCGGGACTACGAAACGTGACTCGCTTCATCCAAGGAGGCCAACCGGGTCCGGAAGGATCGATCGGCAAACTGTTCTGGTCGAAGTGGCATCAGCGACTCGGCGAACTGGAGGCCGATCTTCTCGGTGCCGACTCGTTGCTCGTCCAGCCGGAAGGCACGGCCGAGCACGATTTTCAGCACACGTTCTTGTTCAGCCGGGCCCACACGATCTACGCCGGTTCCTCGGAGATCCAGCGCAACATCATCGGCGAGCGAGTTCTCGGTCTGCCGCGCGGCTGATCAGTCGCCGGCCGGGCCGTCGAAGCGCGGCGGACGCTTGTCGCGGTGCGAGGCGACTCCTTCGGCGGCATCGGGTCCGCCGAAGCCGAAGAATTCGTAGGCAAGAGATGCATCGAACGCCGGCATCATGGCGCGGTACCAGTGATTGAGCGTGTGCTTGGTGAATCGCAATGCGGCTTGTGCACCTTGGGCGAGTTCGGTTGCCACTTCGAGGGCGGTTTCCTGCACTCGATCGTCCTCGACGCAGAGCGACACCAAGCCGATTCGCTCGGCTTCTTCGCCGGTGAGGGTGCGGCACGTCAAGAGGTAGTACTTCGCCTTGGCCATTCCGGCGAGCAGTGGCCAACAAACCGCGGCGTGATCCCCGGCCGCCACTCCGAGTCGGGTGTGCCCGTCGATGATCCGAGCCGTACGCCCGACCACCGAGACGTCGGCGAGCACGGCAGCGACGAGACCGGCACCGACGGCCGGACCATGGATCGCCGAGACGATCGGCTTGGAGCACTCGATGACGTTGCGGACGAGATCGCGGGCCTCTTTCATCACCCGTGAACGGAACGCGTAGTCGCCGATGATGCCGTCGATCAGATCAAAACTGCCACCGGCCGAGAACGCCTTGCCGGCACCGGTCAACAGGGCGACTTTGGTCAGTGGGTCGCGATCGACTTCGACCCAGACGTCGGCGAGTTCTCGGTGCGCTTCCGGGCCGACCGCATTGAGGTTGGGGCCGTCGAGCGTGATCTTCAGTACTCCGTCGGCCGGCCGGTCGAAGCGAAGATGCGGAAAGGACTCGTAACCCACGAAGTCAGATGCGCTCGATGATGGTGGCCGTACCCATGCCGCCGCCGGTGCACATCGTGATGAGCGCCGTCGACTTGTCCTGCCGCTCGAGTTCGTCGAGCGCCGTCTGCATGAGGATGGGGCCGCTGCCACCAATCGGGTGACCAAGAGCAATGGCGCCGCCATTGACGTTCACGTTCTCGGGAGTGATGCCGAGTTCTCGCATGGCCTTCATCGGAATCGCCGCGAAAGCTTCGTTGATCTCCCAGATGTCGATGTCCTTGGTGGTCATGCCGGCACGCTCGAGGCACTTCTTGGAGGCCGGGGCGGGTGCAGTGAGCATGATCACCGGCTCGGCGCCAGCCACCGCCGACATGACGATGCGGGCCCTCGGTTTGAGTCCGTGCGCCTTCGCGTACTCGGGGCTCGTCACCATGATGACCCCGGCTCCGTCGACGACACCCGACGAGTTGCCGGCATGGTGAACATGGTTGACGCCCGAGATCTGGGGGTACACCTGCTTGCACATGTCGTCGAAGGGCCGATCGAAACCGTCGAGATGTATGCGTCCCAACTTCTCGAACGACGGAGCGAGCGAGGCGAGTGAATCCAAGGTGGTGGACGGGCGCAGATGTTCGTCCTTGTCGAGAGCCACCGAGCCGTCGGCGTTCAGGATCGGGACGACGCTTCGATCGAAACGTCCCTCGGCCTGCGCGCGGCCAGCTCGCTGTTGGCTCATCAGCGCGAGTTCGTCCACTTGTTCACGAGTGAAGCCTTCGAGCGTGGCGATGAGATCGGCCGAGATTCCCTGAGGAACCATCGGGAACATGTCGCGCAGTGCGGCGTTGCCCGACGTGAAGTCCGGCGCGCCGTCGGGAGCAGGCCACCGTGACATCGATTCCACTCCACCAGCGACAACGACGTCTTGGTGTCCGGACTGAATTCCCATTGCTGCCCAGGTGACCGCTTGCTGCCCCGAACCACAGAAGCGGTTGATGGTCACGCCAGGTGCCTCGACGGGCCAACCGGCGGCGAGCACTGCCATACGACCGATGCAAGCACCGTGGTCGCCCACGCTGTTTCCGTTGCCGATGATCACGTCGTCGACATCGGCGGGGTCGAAACCGACGCGCTTTTGCAGCGCGTTCAGAACCTGGGCCAACAGTTCTTGTGGGTGAATGTGATGCAACGATCCCGTCGACTTGCCGCGTCCGCGCGGGCTACGAACTCCATCGATGATCCAGGCTTCGCCCATGGTGTTCCCTTCGTGTGTCCCCGGAGGGGATCGTGGCTCGAAGGCCGACCGGCCTCGGTTCCGACGGTAGCCGAGGTCTCGTCGAGTCGCAGAAGTCGTGTCAGGCGCGCAGGGCCGAGGAGAGTGGCGCGGCCTCCCGGCTCCGGAGAGCGACGTTCACCCGCTGGCGCTCGAGCACCTGATCGAGCGTCTTGGCCGATTGGGGAATCGGGTGCTCGGCAAAGAATGCGTGGACGTCCGATTCGAACTGAGGTGTGTTCAGAAGGCGCACGGGGTCGACCATGCGGATGATCGAGTTTCCGGGGAAGGCGGCATTCGCGGCGTCCCAGTGTCGACGAATGAACTCCCAGACCTTGGCCCCGTGCTCACGATGCGCGAGACACCGGGCGAGGAGAAAGGGTGCGTTCTGAGTCTTCACATTCGAACTCATGGCGAACTCGCACGTGCGGTCGATGAGCGTGGCGCTCGGGAATTCAGCGAGGGCGTACAAGTAGCGCAGTTGTTCCTGTGGGTTGGTCGAGCCGAGGAACCGCTTCTTCATGTCCTCGTATTCGGTCTCACCCCCGAAAGCGGCGGTCACCGTGGTGGCCGCCGCCACGAGATCGGGATGGACGGTGTCGGGGGAGGACTGGGCGACCCCGAGCAGGTCCCGACAGCGATCGATCGAGGGTTGATGATGTCCGAGTGTCGCGATGGTCGTGATGAGCAGGCCGCGCAATGTGCCGCGCAGGTCGTCCTCGGCGGCTTGCGGACTCCACGTGAGACGTTCGAGGGCCGGAGCAACGAGGTCGACGACGCGATTTCGGAGCGCCGTCAGTGCTTCGCCATCCACGAGGCGCGAGGCCGCGCGAAGGCTGGCGACGATCGTCTGCCAGACCGCGAGGTCGGTTTCGTTCTCGAAGGACCCGAGGAACTGGAGGAAGTCCGCCGCCGATAGTCGACCTCCGACCACGGCGCTCCACGAATCGTCGACGAGCGTGTATCGCTCGATGGTGGACATGCTCGCCAGAGTCACCCGGTCGATTCGAGCGAGAAGTTCGGAGGAGTACGAGACCCGGTAGAAGCCGTACCCACCGGCGTTGACGATCACCGGTGCGGACGGGTCGTCCAGAACGATCTCAGCTGATTCCTTGCCCAAGACGAACTTGGTCTCGGTCGAACCGATCCGGACGTGAACGGGCACGAGCCACGACTGATCGGTGGCCGGGCCGTGAGGGGAGAACGAGAATCGCTGCTGGGAGAACACGACCGAGTGGCCGTCACCCGACGAGCGTGCCGTCACGAGCGGATATCCGGGTTGCCAGATCCACGAATCCATGAGCGCACGTACCGGTTCGCCGCCGTCATTGGCCACTGCGATCTCGATGGAGTCCCAGAGGTCGGAGGTTTCGGTGTTCTTGAACGAATGGGTGGTCAGATAGTGCCGAACTCCGGCTCGGAAGCGATCCTCTCCGAGGAACTGCTCCAACATCCGAAGCAGTGATCCCCCCTTCTGGTAGGTGAGGACGTCGAACATTCCTTCGCAGTCGGCTGGTGAGCGAACTTCGAACTCGACCGAACGCGTACTCTCCAGGGAGTCGACCTCGAACGCCGCCGTGCGATCGAGTGAGAACGTGGTCCACATCTGCCAGTCGGGGCGAAAGTGCGCAGTGGCCGCGACCTCCATGAAGGTGGCGAAGGCCTCGTTCAACCAGATGCCGTTCCACCACTTCATGGTGACGAGATCACCGAACCACATGTGGGCCAATTCGTGGCTCACCACGGCGGCCACGAGCTCACGCTCGTTCTGGGTGCTCGTGACCGGGTCGACGAGAAGCAGACTCTCTCGGTAGGTGATGCAGCCGACGTTCTCCATGGCGCCGGCGGCGAAGTCGGGAAGAGCGATCATGTCGATCTTGGCGTCCGGATACGCGATGCCGTAATAGTTGGTGAACCAGCGCAAACTGGATGCACCGACTTCGAGTCCGAAGTCGGTGAGGTGACCCTTGCCGGGGACGTGGACGATGCGCAACGGAACCCCGTCCACATCGACGGCGGCGGTGGCTTCGAGGGGTCCGACCACGAAGGCGACGAGATAGGTGCTCATCGGCATGGTGTCGGCGAAACGGACGGCGATCTTGCCCCGCTCGTCGGGTGACGTGCGCCCGACTTCGGGTCCGTTGCTGATGGCGAGGAGTCCGTCGTCGACGACGAGGGTGGTCGAGAACACTGCCTTGAAGTCCGGCTCGTCGAAGCAAGGGAAGGCTCGTCGGCAATCCGTGGCCTGCATCTGAGAGCAAGCGATCGTTCGTTCGCGTCCGTGGTCGTCTCGATATGTGCTCCGGTAGAAGCCGCGCAGTTTGTCGTTCAGAACCCCGTCGAAGGAGACGTCGATCATGGCTCGGCCGGCCGGGAGTTCCTCGATCAGTCCGATGATGAGTCGCTCCGATTCGGCGTCGGTCGCGAACGTGGCGGGTTGACCATCTACGTGAACCGACTGGATCTCGAGTTCGGCCGTATTGAGGGCGATCAGGCGAGTGGGAGCGAGGACATCGACGGCGATCACTGCGCGGCCGCGGAACGAGGCGGCATCGAGATCGGGTTCGAGGGTGACTTCGTAGCGAACGGGCAGAACGTGTCGGGGCAGACGGTAGGGGTCGAGTTCGGACGCGGCGGCAGGAGAGATGGCGTTCTGGGTCACGAAGCCGAGCGTACCTGCGAACTAGCGTCGGTCTCCGTGCCAGGTTCCCACGAGCTTCAGCGCCGCCCGGCCGCCTACGACGTGGTCGGTATCGGAAATGCACTCGTCGACGTGATCGCACAAGCCGATGACCACTTCATCGCGCGCGAAGCACTCGTGAAGGGATCGATGACGCTCGTCGACACCGATCGAGCGCTGCATCTCTATCGTGCGCTCGGTTCCGCGGTGGAGATGAGCGGAGGTTCGGCGGCCAACACGGTGTGTGGTGTCGCCAGTTTCGGTGGGCGAGCGGCGTACATAGGCAAGGTCAGCGACGACGAGCTGGGGCGGGTCTTCGGGCACGATCTATTGGCTGTCGGTGTGCACTTCGCTCCTGGTCGTCACCTGGACGAGATCCCGACCGGTCGTTGCATCATCGTCGTCACCCCCGATGCGCAACGCACGATGAACACCTACCTCGGAGTCTCCTCGTACATGAGTCCACCCGATGTGAACGAGGCAGTCGTGGCCGACGGTCATGTTCTGTACATGGAGGGATACCTGTTCGATCGTGACGATGCGAAGGATGCATTTCGTCACGCGGCGAGGGTGGCACACTCGGCCGGGCGTGAAGTGTCCCTGACCCTGTCCGACAGTTTCTGCGTCGATCGTCACCGGGACGACTTTCGTGCCTTGGTGGCCGACGACGTCGACATCCTTTTCGGCAATGAACTCGAACTCTGTTCGCTCTATGAACTCGACACTTTCGAAGCCGCGGTGGCCGCCATTCGTCGGGACAGTTCTTTGGCGGTCATCACCCGGGGGCCGAGGGGTGCCTCGATCATCACTCACGATTCGGTCATCGACGTGGACGCCGAAGACGTTCCGCACGTGATCGACACCACGGGTGCCGGCGATCTATTCGCGTCCGGTTTCTTGTACGGATACACCAACGGATATTCACTGGCCGATTGCGGTCGTCTCGGTTCGATTGCCGCTGCCGAGGTGATCTCGCACGTGGGGCCCCGTCCACTCGTCGAGTTGAAGAGTCTCGTCGACGGGTTCTGATTCGATGTCGGTCCGCGACCTTGCCGAGAAGTGGTTGGCAGCCGAACCCGACGACGACATCCGCGCCGAGCTGACCGATCTGATCGGGTCGGCTGATCTCGACCAACGCTTCTCCGGTTCGCTCACTTTCGGCACCGCTGGCTTGCGCGCGGCCATCGGGGCCGGGCCGTTGCGTATGAACCGCCTCGTCGTTCGCCAAGCGGCTGCTGGTCTGGTCGACCACCTGCTCGCCGCGAATCCGGATCATGCCGAGCGTGGAATCCTCATCGGCTGGGACGGGCGTCGCAAGAGTGAAGTTTTCGCCGAGGACACGGCACGGGTCGCAGCCGCTCGGGGAATGCGCGCCCTACTCATGCCGAGTGTCGTTCCTACTCCGGTTCTGGCCTGGAACATCGAGCGTCTCGGTTGTGCCGCTGGTGTGATGGTGACGGCGAGCCACAACCCCCCGGGCGACAACGGCTACAAGGTGTATCTGGACTCGGGAGCACAAATCGTCCCACCCGATGATCGATCGATCGCCACCGCCATCGCCCAGGTCGATCCGACCACCGTTCCGCTTGCCGACCTATCTGATCCTTCGATCGTTCGACTCGACCGCTCGCCGATCGATGACTATCTGGATTGGGTGCCGTCGGTTCGTTTGACGAGTGGAGCGGTCCGGATCCCGTTCGCGTACACACCACTTCACGGAGTCGGCGGCGATACCGCTCTGGCGGCATTCGAACGTTGCGGCATCGAGAAACCTCTCGTGGTCGATCGACAGTTCGTGCCCGATGGCGCGTTTCCGACCGTGGCGTTCCCGAATCCCGAGGAACCGGGGGCCATGGACGCCGTCGTGGAACTGGCGGCCGAACACGGAGTGTCGCTGGCGATCGCACATGATCCAGATGCCGATCGCCTCGGAGTTGCGGTCGCCGATCGTCAGGGTCGGTGGCGTCTCCTGCGCGGCGACGAGATCGGCTGGTTGCTCGCCGATCACATCATCGCTCGAACCTCCGGGGACGATCGATTGATCGTGAGCACGGTGGTTTCGTCCTCGCTCGTCGGCAAGATGGCCGCGGCGGCTGGTGTCTCCTACGCGGAATCGTTCACCGGGTTCAAGTGGATCGCCGAGGCGGTTCGACGTCGACCCGACAAGCGTT
>JBEGQB010000018.1:0-14783 GCA_041181165.1 Actinomycetota bacterium | reverse complement strand
GTCCGGTGAGGGCCGGACTGATCGATGGGGGAGTTCATGGCGCAAGTTCCCGTGACCGAGGGCGTCTTCACGTGGCCGTCCGACGAGCCGCATCTGCTCGGCAGTCGTTGTGTGTCGTGTGGTAATCACATGTTCCCGCGACAGTCTGGTTGCCCGAAGTGCACCGGCGAACGAACCGAGACTGTCGAACTCGGTCGTCGCGGGACCCTCTGGACCTGGACCGTACAGGGCTTCCCGCCGAAGTCGCCTCCCTATGCAGGGGACGACAACCCCAAGACCTTCAAGGCCTTCGGGGTCGGCTACGTGGAGTTGCCGGGTCAGGTGAAGGTCGAGGCGCGCCTCACCGAAGCCGATCCCGAGAAGTTGAAGATCGGAATGGAAATGGAGATGGTCATCATCCCGTTGGCCACCGATGAAAATGGCAACGAGGTCGTCACCTTCGCGTTCGCGCCGGTGGCCTGAAGAGACGGTCGGAGAGAGGAACATCATGAGCATCGACGTCGCAATCGTCGGAATCGGAATGCACGAGTTCGGTCGTCATGAGGGCGTCTCGGGCATGGATCAAGGCGTCACCGCCGTACGGCGCGCCTGTGCGGATGCCGGAGTGGGCTGGGAGGACATGCAGTTCGCATTCGGTGGTTCGATGGCCGCCGGGGCAGCCGACACGATGGTGTCGCTCCTCGGACTCACCGGTCTCCAGTTCATCAACGTGATGAACGGCTGCGCCACAGGTGGCTCGGCGCTCTTCTCGGCTTACAACACCATTCGGTCGGGAGTCTTCGATCTCGGAATCGCGGTCGGCTTCGACAAGCACGAGCGTGGCGCGTTCCGTGTCAACACCAAGGGCTCCGGTCTCGGCGATTGGTACGGCGCCACCGGTCTGGCCCTCACCACGCAGTTCTTCGGCATGAAGATCAACCGGTACATGCACGAGTACGGCATCACGAATTCGACCTTGGCCAAGGTGTCGGCCAAGGCCTTCCGCAACGGATCGTTGAACGACATGGCGTGGCGTCGCAAGCCGCTCTCCGAAGAAGAGATCGCGAACTCTCCGATGCTGTCGTACCCGTTGACGCAGTACATGTTCTGCAATCCCGGTGAAGGCGGCGTGGCCCTCATCCTGTGTCGGGCCGACAAGGCACATCTGTACACGGACAAGCCGGTGTATCTGCGGGCGGCGGCGGTGCGCAGCCGGCGCTTCGGAAGTTTCGAGGTCCTGGCTCCGTCGATTGCCATCGAACACAACGCCGGTCCGACGGTGGATGCCTCCAAGGCAGCCTTCGAGATGGCTGGTATCGGACCCGAAGATGTCGATCTCGCCCAATTGCAGGACACCGAGGCCGGCGCCGAGGTCATGCACATGGCCGAGAACGGATTCTGCGAACACGGTGAGCAGGAGTGGATGATTCAGGCCGGAGAAACCGAAATCGGCGGCAAGTTCCCGGTGAACACCGATGGTGGTTGTTTGGCCAACGGGGAGCCGATCGGCGCGTCGGGACTCCGCCAGGTCTACGAAAACGTCCTGCAGTTGCGGGGCGATGCCGGTCCGCGTCAGGTCCCCAACGATCCCAAGGTTGCCTACACACACGTGTACGGAGCGCCCGGCATCTCGGGCGTGACGATCCTGTCGCGCTGACGGTCGTTCGTGGCTCTTCTCACCGTCGATCACGCCCGACAGCGAGGTGACACGGCCGCGCTGATCGATGATCGGCGCTCGGTCACCTGGACCGAGCTCGATGATCGGGTCAACCGGCTCGTCGATTCTCTCCGATCTCGCGGAATGAAGGCGGGTGACACTCTTGCGGTCGTCGTCGGCAATCAATGCGAGTGGTTCGAAGTCGCGCAGGCCTGCGCCCATGGTGGCTGGACGTACGTGCCGGTCAACTGGCATTGGGTGGCCGACGAATTGGCCTACGTGTTCGACGATGCCAGTTCGCGCGCGGTCGTGGTGGAGGACCGATTCGACGACGCAGTGACGGCGGCTCTGGCCGATGCACGTGGTTCCGTCGTCGACATCGTGGTCGGTGTCCGCACGCCCGAGTCGTCATCCCTGCGGAAGGATCGACGCTTCGTCGACTTCGAGGAACTGATCGCCGCCGGCAACCCCGCCGAGCCGGCCGACCAGATGCTGGGTGGACCGATGTTCTACACCTCGGGGACCACCGGACGACCCAAGGGTGTTCGAGGAATGCTCTCGGGCGGACTGTCGATGACCCCGGACATCATGAAGCTCGTCGCCGCCGGGTTCTCGAACTTCGTTCCGATTCCGGGCCGCACCCTTCTCTGCGGGCCGTTCTACCACTCGGCCCAATGGGCGTTTTCGTTCCTTCCGATGATCAACGGTTCGTCCGTGGTGATGCAGCACAAGTACGACTCGGCCGGAATGCTCGAACTGATCGATCGGCACGAGTGCACGAACGTCCATCTGGTGCCGACACAGATGAAGCGTCTGCTCGATCTGCCCGAGGCCACGAAGAAGTCCTTCAAGGGTGCGTCACTGGTCGTCGCCTGGCACGGTGCCGCGCCGTGTCCGCCAGCGGTCAAACGGGGAATCATCGACTGGTGGGGTCCGAAGGTCACCGAGTACTACGGCTCCACCGAAGGTTCGATCATCTCGGTGATTCCGGCCGATGAATGGCTCCGTAAGGGCGGAAGCGTGGGTCGACCGCTCGAAACGGTGGAAGTGATCGTCGTGGACGACGAAGGCAACCGCGTCTCGGGTTCGAGCGAAGGAACGCTCTACTTCCGCAACAAGATGGGAACCGACTTCTCGTATCACAACGACGAAGAAAAAACGCGTTCGGCGCACCTCGAGCCTGGGGTCTTCACCACCGGCGATGTCGGTTACCTCGACGACGAGGGGTACCTGTGGTTGTCCGATCGCAAGATCGACATGATCATCAGCGGTGGAGTGAACATCTACCCGGCCGAGATCGAAGGAGCGCTTTCGTCGCACTCAGCGGTCGAGGACGTGGCTGTGATCGGTGTGCCCGACGACGAATTCGGCGAGAGCGTGAAAGCGTTGATTCAGGTCGCCGATGGAGTCGATCCTTCCGACGATCTCGTCGCCGATTTGATCGCCCACTGCCGAGGACTCCTGGCTGGCTACAAAGCACCGCGGTCGATCGATTTCGTGGCTCACATCCCCCGAACCGGCACCGGGAAGATCCAGAAGCAGCCGTTGCGTGCTCCATATTGGGAAGGAAGGGAGCGTCGAATCTGACGCCGCTGCACCATGATCGATTTCCAACGCATCTATCACCAGGGCATCAGAGTTCCGGATCTCGACGCGGCGATGGACGAACTCGGCCCGCAACTCGGTGTCACGTGGTGCTCGGTGCAGGAACGAGATCAAGTCGTGTGGTTGCCCGATGAAGGGACGATCTCGATCCCTCTGAGATTCACCTACTCGGCACAAGGGCCGCAGCATCTCGAACTGCTTGAGGGTGGAGTCGGATCGATCTGGGACGGTCGCACCAACCCGGGCTTGCATCACGTCGGACTCTGGTCCGACGACGTCGCCGGAGAGACGCGGGCATTGGTGGATGCCGGTTGGAAACTCTTGATGGCCCAAGCCGAGCCGGCCAAGGGATACGGGGCCTTCACCTACGTGCAACCACCGTCGGGGCTCATCGTCGAGCTCGTCTGGAGTGCGATCAAACCGATGTTCGAGGGCTGGTTCGCCGGCGGATCGCTCGGTTGAGGCGTACTGTTCGGCGATGAGCGACTCCGAGCACACTCCGACCAACAGCGGCTTCGGCGCCGCTTCCACGACCGACGACGTCCTGGCCGGTATCGATCTCTCGTCGCGTCGTTTCCTCGTCACCGGGTCGTCGGGTGGGCTCGGACTGGAAACGAGTCGAGCGTTGGCGAGCCGAGGGGCCACGGTCGTCATGGCGGCGCGTGATGTCGCCAAGAACGCGGCCGCCGCCGACTCGATCAGGTCCTCGATTCCGTCGGCCGACCTTGAAATGCTGGCCGTCGATCTCGGATCCCTCGACTCGGTGCGACAAGCGGCCCGTGAACTCTGCAACGACGGTCGCCCTCTTCACGGGCTCATCGCCAACGCGGGAATCATGGCCACGCCGTTCGCCCTCACCGTCGACGGACACGAATCGCAGTTCGGTGTCGACCACCTCGGACACTTTCTTCTCGTACGAGATCTGCTTCCGCTTCTGGTGGCCGGCGCGCCGTCGCGTGTGGTGTGCGTGAGTTCGGCCGGGCATCGGATGGGCGACATCGATTTCGACGATCTCAATTTCGAGCGGCGCCCCTACGAACCTTTCCTCGCGTACGGCGCAGCCAAGACCGCGAATGTTCTGCATGCCGTGGCCCTCGATCATCTGTACAGCGACCGCGGGGTTCGGGCCTTCGCGGTTCATCCGGGGGTCATCCAGACCGAACTCGGTCGCTACATGACGCCAGAGGTGTTGGGGACGTTGATGTCCCGGATCGGCGATCGTCCGACACCCATGACCTGGAAGACCCCCGAGCAAGGTGCGGCGACATCGGTGTGGGCGGCGACCTCCCCGAAGTTGGCCGGGCGCGGCGGCGAATACTGCGAGGACGTCGAGGTCTCACCGGTCGTGGATGACGATGCCCCCGACGGCATCGGGGTCGCCCGTCGGGCCGTCGATCCGGAGCGGGCCAAGGCACTCTGGTCGCTCAGCGAACGCCTCGTCGGCTGAGTTTGTTACGGTGCGGGCGTGGCCACCATCCTCGCCCATCTGAAGGTGAGAGAAGGCTCCGAGCGCGCCTTCGAGGAGATCTCGCGCGATCTCTACCGAGCGAGTCATGCCGGTGAAGAGGGTCTGCTTCGTTACGAGTACTGGCGCGGCAGTGAGCCCCGCACCTATTACACGTTGCTGTCGTTCTCGAACTTCGCTGCGTTCATCGCCCATCAGACGAGCGATCACCACGAAGCGGCCTCGCCCCAATTGGGTGGTGTCCTGGAAGGTTTGCGACTCGAATGGGTCGACCCGGTCGATGACGCGTGTCCGCTCCCGCCGACCGAATCACAGGATCTGTCCCAAGCCAGCGACGCTCTGACTCGCCTGTATGCCGATCGTTTCGCCGCCCAGGTCGCCCCGTGGTGGACGGACCTTCGGGGCCGTTAGGCGTTCCGATCCATCATCGAAATCAAGAAAGGGAATTGCCATGACCGACATGCTCGAGGGCACCAGCCAGACACCGTGGTTCCTGAAGGGGAACTACGGACCCGTGTTCGACGAATTGACCGACACGAATCTGAAGGTCACCGGATCGATTCCCACCAGCCTGTCGGGCACCTACGTCCGCAACGGCTCGAATCCGAAGAGCGGACAGGCCGGACACTGGTTCTTCGGTGACGGCATGGTACACGGAGTGCGCCTCGAGGGCGGCCGGGCCAAGTGGTACCGCAATCGCTACGTCCGGACACCGAAGTTGGCCAAGGGCCTCGATGCGATGGACCCCGACTGCATCTTCGATCCGACGGCGAGCGCCGCCAACACTCACGTGTTGGCGCATGCGGGTCGTCTGTGGGCCCTCGAAGAAGGTCACCTGCCGTGGGAGTTGTCACCGGAACTCGAGACCATCGGTTGCGACGACTTCGGTGGAAAACTCAAGACGGCGTTCACCGCGCATCCCAAACTCTGCCCGGAGACCAACGAACTCCATTTCTTCGGATACGGCGCAGTGCCGCCCTACGTGACGTACCACGTGCTCGATGCCAAGGGCGATCTCGTGCACTCGGCACCGATCACGACACCCAAGGGCACGATGATGCACGACTTCATGATCACGCGCGACCACGCGATCTTCATGGATCTTCCGGTCGTCTTCAACATGGACAACATGGCCAAAGGTCTGCCGCCCATCGGTTGGGACGACGACTACGGCGCCCGTATCGGGATCCTGCCGCGAATGGGTACTGATGCTGACGTCAGGTGGTTCGAGATCGACCCCTGTTACGTCTTCCACCCTCTGAATGCGTACGTCGACGGCGACGAAGTCGTGTGCGACGTCGGTCGCCATGCCTCGATGTGGCGTGGTTCGATGGACAATTTCGAGCCCTGCTTCATGCATCGCTGGCGTTTCAACATGAAGACGGGAGCGGTGCGCGAGGAGCAGCTCGACGACTGGGCTCATGGATTCCCGCGGGTCGACGATCGCGTCGTCGGGCTCCGGCACCGATACGGATGGGTCGCCGGTTCGCGTCTCGGTCGCACGAGCGGAATGGACGACGCCGGGGTCGTCGCGCGATACGACATGAAGGACTTCTCCAAGACGGTGCACGATCTCGGACCCACCGCCCATCCGGGTGAGTTCGTCTTCGTCCAGGACTCCGAGAATTCAGCCGAGGACGATGGTTATGCCATGGGTTTCGTCTACGACAGCGCAACCGATTCGTCGGATCTCGTGATTCTCGACGCAAGCGATCTCTCCAAGGCTCCGGTGGCCAGGGTTCATCTGCCCCGGCGGGTCCCGTTCGGCTTCCACGGAAGTTGGGTCGACGACTCCGTGATGTCCTGACTCCGAACTCAATCGGGCAGTCGGGCGATCGATCGGATGTGCTCGTAGAAGGCGATCAGAGCGGGTGACGGTTCGTACAACTCGACGAGATGTCCGAGATCGGATCGCGCGTCGCAGAACACGAACCGCTGGCCGCTCTTCGTCGACGCGTCGAGCAGAACGGGCCAGCCGAAGCCGGCACACGACTCGACCATTCGGTCGACCGATTGGACGAGAAATGCCACATGATGGAGTCCATCGGCACGGCCGATCACCGACGGCGTGTGCTCCTGGATGAGTTCGACCATCACGTCACCCCACTGGCCGTAGGCGGAGGAGTGATCGAACGCGGAGTCGGCGCCACGAATCCGCGCCGACGAGAGTTCGATGTGCTCGGCGACGACGAAGGGCCCGGCCCCCGTTCGCTGTCGGAACTCGGCCGCAACATCGCGCAGTTTCGCTTCGGGGGGCACCGCGTAGGCGATTTGCACCGGGGTTCCGAGGGCGTCAGACACGAGTACAGCCTCGCGCAGTTCCGTTCGGACTACCTTGACGGCATGAGTGCGAATCCGGTCCCGTACGGCTTCCAGTCCCTCGACGGCATCGACGACCCGTCGCGGTTGCGGCAGGATCGTCAGGCCATCGTCGATCTGACGATCCGGTACACGTGGGCCCTCGATTCACGCCGATGGGACGATCTCGACGAGGTTTTCCTGCCGGAGGCGACTGCGCATCTCACCGAAGACCTGACCGGACGCGATGCCATCAAGCAGCGCATTCGGCGGGCGCTCGAACCGCTCGATGCGAGCCAGCACATGATCTCCAATCACCAGGTCGTGGTGGATGGCGATCGGGCGTCGTGTCGTTGTTATCTGCAGGCGCAACACGTGCGCCATGCCGCGCCGGGTTCTCCGAATTTCATCGTGGCCGGTCGATACGAGGATCAACTGGTTCGGACCTCGCACGGATGGCGGATCGCCCATCGTGCTCTCGTCATCATGTGGACCGACGGAAACCCGTCGGTTGCCCGCGGCTGATCAACGCTCGATATAGGGATCGATCAAGCGCCTGACGCGCATCGACTCGTCGATTCGCTCCGAGCCGATCATGTGGTCGATCTGCTCGTGGAAATGCCAGATGCGGCGTTCTTGGTAGTTGATGGGAATGCCGCGCATCGCCGGTGACTCGAGGGACCTTTGCATGGGCGCCATGTTCCAGAAGTCCTCGGCCATGATGAGATCGAACCCCTTCATTCGCTGATCCCACTGCGGGGGGAGCCCGTCCTGCGGATCGAAGTCGATGGGGGCGTAGTGGATCCAGTCGATGCGCGTCGTGCGCTTGTCGATCGGCCAGAAAGTGATGAACGGAAATCCGTGAGCGGCGATCGGCGTGATCAGATTCGGGAAGATCGAATAGGCCGAGCTCGTCGATCGAACCATGTCGTTGACGGTCGGTATGTCCCGGAAACCGGGAGTCTCGAAGTGCTGGAAGTCGTCCCAATCGGACATACCCATGGCCGTCCACGTCGCACGCGAGAAAGGTGTGATCATCCGTGATGCGCCATTGGGCAACAGCGACATCGCGGCGCCGCGATTGTCGAGCAAGCTCTCGCCGCCACGGCTGTGGATGTGCCGGAAGTGATACACCTCGAGGAAGGCCTCGGCCGTGACCTTCCAATTGCACGGCACCACTTCGCTTCGACGGGCGACGGTCCGCAGGCTCGGGCCTTGTAGCTCGGCGAGTTCGTCGGCCACCGGACCCAGCCACTCGCGCAGCGACATCGCATCGGGATCCTGGTTCACGAACACCCAGTTGTCCCAGACTTCGCAGCGCACGGTGGCGAGGCACCGCTCCTCCTTGACGAGCCCGACGAAGTCCCGTTCATCGGGAACCGAGACGAGATGTCCGTCGTCGATGTCGTACGACCAAGAGTGGTACTGGCAGCGGAGGAGTCGGGCCGAACCCTTGGGGTCGCGAACGACAGGCGCGCCGCGATGTTGGCACGTGTTGTAGAACGCCCGCAGCACCGAGTCGTTGCCGCGGACGATGATCATCGGGGAGCCGAGATCATCGAAGGTGAAGAAGTCGCCCGGGTTGGGAGCGTCCTCGGCTCTCCCGGCGACGACCCAGACCTTGGGCCACAGGTGGCGTCGTTCGAGTTCCCAGAACTCGTCGCTGATGAATCGTCCGACCGGAATGTCGGGGAATCTCGGGAAGCCTTCCGGTGGTGCAGTGCGCGCGTACTCGTAGCGCATCTGCTCGGTGAGCCGGGCAACGAGTTCGGGGGTCATTCAGCCAGCCAGCGATCCGGCGTCGACGACCACGACTTCGCCGTGGATCCACGCGGCCATGTCGGTGGCCAGGAAGGTGACGACGCGACCGATGTCGTCGGCTTGGCCACCGCGTCCGAGAAGGGTGCGCGACATCACGGCCGCGACGTCGAGTCCGGCGGCCTTGAGCGGTGCCATCTGCTCTTGAACCCCGGGCGTGTCGATCGGCCCCGGGGCGACGCCCACCACGCGTATGTCGAGGGGTCCGAACTCGACCGCCAATGACTTGGTGAGCCCGACCACCGCATGCTTGGAGGTCACGTACGCGCTGATGCCGGGAGCGGCACGGAATCCGGTCGTCGACGCCAGATTGACGATGACCCCACCGGCCGACATTCGTTTGGCGGCTTCGCGCGCGCCGGCGTAGGTGCCGCGCACGTTGACCGTGAGCAAGCGGTCCACGAAGTCGTCGGTGGCATCGATGGCCGGGCCGGTCGTCGGGTAGATGCCGGCGTTGTTGACCCAGATGTCGATGCCACCGAGTGTCCGGACGCAGAAGTCGGCGGCGGCGACGATCGAGTCCGTGTCCGCGATGTCGATACCGATCGATGCGGTCCGATGACCGAAGCGAGCGGCGAGGTCGGTCGCCACGGTGGCTGCTCCGGAGAGATCGATGTCGGCTATGAGAACATCGGCGCCGGATTCGGCGAGCCGAGCGGCCGTCGCCGCACCGATTCCCTTGGCGCCCCCAGTCACCACGGCCCGGCGACCGGCCAATGAATAGAGATCGGCCAGTGGCCTTCCGGTGTGGTCGGCGATCATCGGTACCCCCAAGTCGTGTGCCTCCGGATTCTTATCCATTTCGGGGCAACCGCTCGTCTTCTAGGGTGCAGAGGTGGCCCGAGTGCTGACCCGCTTCGACGAGTTTCCCCGGCACCAGATCGGCAACACGTTCGACACCGTGGTGGACGGTTCGCAGCATTGGAGCGACGGCTTCTATTTCACCATGGGCGACGATGCTGGCGAAGTGGCCTGGTTCATGGGCTTTCGCCTCCACCTCAACAACGACGTGGTCGATGCGTTCACGTGCGTCTCCTCGGCCGGACGTCAACACAACATGCGATGGTCGCGGCGTTTGCGCCCGCGAATCGACGATCTCGACTGCGGCCCGATGTCGGTGGAGATCATCGAAGGCTTGCGACGAATCCGGCTGCAGTGTGCTCCGAACGAGTACGGCCAGTCGTTCGATCTCGTGTGGGAGGGAGTCGCCCCACCGTTCCTCGAGGATCACGTGCAGGTGTTCGTGAACGGTCGTTTGCACAGTGATCGGACGAACTACGACCAGACCTGCAAGGTGACGGGCTGGATCGAATTCGGTGGTCGACGAGTAGAAGTCGACTCCTGGACCGGGGTGCGCGACCACTCGTGGGGGATCGGCAACCAGACAGGCGGACCACGAACGACGGTCATCGCCCCGCCGCCGACACCGGCGCCACCACCTGGTCTGCGTCAGTGGTGTTGGTTCGCCCTTCCCGATCGGTCGATCTTCTGGCAGTTCCACCATCGCGGTGGTCGACATCCGTACGGGATGCTCGAGACTCGGTGCCAGTTTCCTTACGGCGACGAGCGTGCGCACTTCTCCTATGTCGATTTCGACTACGAACCGACCTTCGTCGTGGTCGACGGAAAGGCGACCTCTCGACTGGAAAGTGCGATCGTTCGCCTCACGCGACCCGACCGCGGTATCGAGACCTATCGCATCGAACCGATCTCGTATCCCGTGTACCTACAGGGTGGTGGCTACCACTCCGGATTCGACGACGGGCTGGGCCGAGGTGTGTATCGGGGAGAGTTCCATCACGAAGGTGAGGTATGGGAGATCGATCGGATCACCGGGATCAGAACCCCCAAACCCACGAAGCTGAATCGCTCGCACTACGCCGAAGCTTGGGGACGCTGCACGAATCTCGATGATCCGTCCGATACCGGAACCGGACACCTCGAGTCAGTGGTCCTCGGACCATACGAGGGGCTGACGTGAAAGCGTTGGTCCTCGGCGGATCCGTTTTCGTCGGTCGCCGACTCGTGGAAATGCTGGTGGAGGAAGGTCATGACGTCACCGTCCTGAATCGTGGTCGCACGCCCACGTCGCTTCCCCCCGGGGTCGATCTCTTGAAAGCCGATCGAACCGACGCCGAGTCGATGCGATCGGCTCTCGTCGGCACCGCATGGGACGCCATCTTCGACGTGTCGGGTTTCGTGATGGCGGCGGGAGGCAGCGACATCGAAGCGCTCATCGATCTCGTCGACGGTCGAGTCGGTCATTACGTCTATGTGTCGTCGATCATGGCCTACGACCAAACCCTCGTCGGGGTCATGCCATGGACCGAGGACATGCCGAGCGACACCAGTGGTCCGGCGTCCTACGGCGGTTTCAAGGCGATGGCCGAACGCGTCATGCTCGAACGGCACTCGCGAACAGGATTCCCGGTGTCAATCTCTCGTCCGGCGGCGATCTATGGCCCGTACAACAACATCTACGACATGGAAACGCCGATGTTCCTTCGGCTCCTGCGTGGATTGCCGATTCTCCTGCCGCACGAAGGTCTGGTGACGGCGTCATACGGGCACGTCGACGACCTCTGCTCGACCCTGATCGGGTTCGTCGGGAACACGCAGGCGCGGGGACACATTTTCAACACCACATCGGAAGCGGTCACGACGCGTCGCTACGTCGATGAACTCGCACTCATCGTCGGGCGCGAGCCGAACATCGTGGCCGTGCCCGAGGTCGTGCCGCCCGGGTTTCCGCGTGGAGTCTTCGGTCACTTGTTCTCGCGGGCTCATCACGCCGTTCTTTCGACCGCGAAAGTGGAGTCGACGCTCGCGATCCGGCCGCGGTTCACCTTTTCCGAAGGCCATCGTCGAACCTATGAATGGTTCTGCGCGCAGGGTTGGTCGAACCTGACCGAGCCATTGGCCGATCCCATGTGGTTCGCCAGTTGGAACTTCGATGCCGAAAGGCGGGCGGTCGAGATGCTCGGGCAGCCGTCGTGACTACGGACTTCGAGAGTTCGGTGGTGCTGGCCAACACGGCTCGGGCGTTGCGGACCGAAGTTCTCCCGACGCTGGCCGATCCACACGCGCGACGAACGGTCGTCCAACTGATCGCGGTGATCGAATCGCACCTGGCGCAGTTGGCCGGCGAGGAAACCGCTTCATCTGATCAGGGTCTACTCATGGCCTTCGGTGGTCGAGTGGCGGATCGTGACGATGAGCGCGCGTGAATCGGCGCTCGTCGACTGGCTCGCCGGGCGCCTTGGTTGGTCGACTCCGAACGCCACCGTTGAGCGAATCGGAGAGGGTCACTCCCGCGAGATGTTGATCGTCACCCCCGAGAGAGAGAATCCCGTAGTCGTGCGCGCCGAACAAGGCGGGGTGTTCGGGACGACGAGCGACGAAGAGTGTCGGGTGATGAGGGCCGTGGCCGACCGCGGGGTGCCGGTCGCTCGGATCATCGCGGAGGAGTCCGGATCGGTCATCGGCCGTCCGTTCTTCGTCATGGAATACGTCGATGGTGCAGATGGGCAGCCACCGACGCAAGCCTTCGTCGACACCCTGCATCGAGTCCATTCGCTCGAGGTCGACGCCGAACTTGCTTCGGCATTCGATCGACGCCCGACATCGGTGGACGACGCCATCCTCGGCCAGATCGCGCGTTGGGAAGATGTGTATCGATCGTCGGTGACCACCGCGGTTCCGGCCCTCGATCATGCCGCGACCTGGTTGCGTGAGCGCGTCCCGAACGACGGCGTTCTGGCCGTTGTTCACGGCGACGCCGGACCGGGGAATTTCGTGCACGACGGACGACAGGTGCTCGCCCTCACCGATTGGGAGTTCGCCCACCTCGGTGATCCCCGAGAGGATTGGTCGTTCTGCGTGGCGATGCGCGGCGCCCGAGCCATGAAGCGCGATACATGGCTGCAACTGATCGAGGAACGTGCACAGGTGCACTTCGACGCCGAGTCGTGGCGCTATTGGGAGGCGTTCAATCTCTTCAAGGGAGCATGTGCCAATCTCACGTGCCGTCACCTCTACGCGACCGGGCGCAACCCGGCACCGAACATGGCCATCGTCGGCACCGCGGTTCATCGGCTGTTTCTCGATCGATTGACGAAGCTCTTGACCGACTGAATCAGGAGCGAGTCGCCCTGTGCGACAATGCAACATGTCCAACGACGCGAACATCGATCTGGCGACCCGGCTCTTCGCCGCTTGGAGCAGTGGCGATGCCGATGCCCCGGCGCAGTTCCTGCACCCTGACGCCGTTCTCTACGACATCGTCGGAGGCGAGCATCGTGGGTGGCCCAAGATCCGCGAATTCTTCGGACGTGGGCTGAAGGTGTGGAGCGATCTGGTGCTTGCGCCGGAGCAGTTCTGGACGAGTGAGGACGGAGTGGCATTGAGCTGGGTCATGTCGGCGACCGTTCCGGAGTCGATGGCCGCATCGTTCGGCGCTCACAACGTCGGCAAGAAGTGGCGCAGCGAGGGCATGTCGTGGCTGCGCATCGTCGAGGGCAAGGTCATCCGTGAGGTCGACTACCACGACAGTGGCGCGGTGATGAAGTCGCTCGGCTGAGCGTCACCCGTGAGCGCGGAACCCGATTCGTAATTGCTTGAGGGCTCGCAGACAGAAGTTCGGATGATGACGGAAGTCGTTGGCCCCAGTCTCGAACCACATGTCGTCGATGCGGTCGACCAGGGCCCGAAATCCGATCACGAGTTCTCGGCGCGCCAACGGTGCACCGAGGCAATGATGCGTTCCGAAACCGAACGCCACGTGTGATCGAAGGTTGTCGCGGTCGAGATTCATGTCGGCCGGACACTCGAACTGTCGCTCGTCCCGGTTGGCGGCGGCGTAGCGAACGTTCACGACCGATCCGGCGGGAATCGTGACCCCGTGCATCTCCACGTCGACGGCGGCGGTGCGAAAGAGACCTTGTACGGGCCCTTCGAGACGAAGGACCTCTTCGGCGAGCAGCGGAACGTACGTGTCGGGATCGGTTTTCACCTTCTCCCATTCGCTCGGGTTGTCGATGAGCAGACGAACGCCTTCGGCCAGTGCATTGGTGGTGGTCTCGGAACCGCCGACGAACGTGTCCGCCATCATCTCGGCGTGAAGTTCGTTGTCGGTGAGCGTGCGACCCCACTCGGGGATCACCGTGTTGACGAGATCCGAGAGCAGAGTGTCATCGGGCTGCGCGCGAAGTCGTTCGAAGATCGGCTGGAAATAGTGCTGCGCGGCGATTTCCTGTTCGGTCGACCAGATCGCCTCTTCCTCGGTCTGCATCATCCCGAGTCGTTGCACCCAGGCGTCGGTCCAGGCCTTGATCTGCCAGATGTCCTCTTCTGGGGCGCCCATCTGGCGTCCGATCACGATGAGTGGCATCGGAATGGCGAACTCGCGCACCCAGTCGCAGGACCCCTTCTCGATGAAACTATCGATCAATCGGTGGGCGAGTCGTTCGATGAATGGATCGAGTTCCTTGATCTTGGTCGGTCGGAACGCGTGATTGAAGAGGCCGCGCATCTCCCGGTGCTCTGGGTCGTCGCGACTCGCCAGGGTGGCGCCGGGGACCCAACCCTTCTCCTCGTAGATCTTGCGGATCCGAGCCGAACGCGGATCGACCCGGCCCCGGTGCCGGGCCGATGTGAATCTCTCGGTGTCGAGCAGGACGGCCCGGACATCCTCGTAGCGGGAGATGACGAACATTCCAGTGACGTTGTCCCGCCACACCGGCGCCTCGTCGCGCAATACCGCGTAGGCCGAGTACGGACAGTCCGAGACCTCGGGATCGAGGAGAGTCAACGAGTCGAGTCGTGGTGCGTCGGGCTCGGGCATGGGTTCATCTTGGCGCATGCGAATCGGTCGGCGTCACGCCGGGCGTCCGGTCTGGGCTAGAACCGTTCCATGAACACGCCTGTCGATTCCCAAGACTTCATCGAGATCCAGCGCCTCGT
>JBEGQB010000017.1:0-14839 GCA_041181165.1 Actinomycetota bacterium | reverse complement strand
CGGTCACGGAGTTCTCCGATCGTCTGCGCGCCCGTCGCGCGCCCATCAAGGCTGTTCTGCTCGATCAGGCGGTGGTCGCCGGCCTCGGCAACATGCTCGTGGATGAAATCCTTCTCCGAGCGGCCTTCGATCCTCGGCGGTCGGCGGCTTCGTTCGGGCTCACTGATCTCGCCAAGGTTCATCGGGTGATGCGCAAAGTACTGCCCGAATTGGCGCGCAAGGGCGGCAGCCATGCCGGTCGCTTGAGTGCCGAACTCAGAGTGCCCGGGGCCGAGTGCCCCATCGATGGGCAGCCGCTCGACAGGTGCGTCGTCGGAGGTCGGACCACCTTCTTTTGCCCATTCCATCAACGCTGATCCCCGTGGAATCGGGCCGACTTCGGCGAGAATGTCGGGGTGATGTGGTGGATGGGGGTCGACACGGAGACCGTGACCGACCGAGGGAGTTCGAACATCGTTCTCGCCGTCACCTTGTTTCTCGTCGTGGCTGGGATCGGATTGTCGGTGATCACCTGGTGGTTCTGGCGCAACACGCATCCGGATCCGGAGGCGTTGGCACCGCTCGACATCATGAGTGGTCGCAAGTTCCGCGATCACGGACCGATCGAACAGCGTCGGCTGTTGGATGCCGCCCGACCCGATGCCACCGTCACCTCGGACTTGGAACCCCCGATCGTCGTGAACGACACCACGGAGAACGTCGACGACGAGTGGGTCGATGTCGACGACGAGGACGACGGCTTCTTCCGCGGTGGAGATCACGATCTCGACACGGGCCCGCCCGTCGAGCCCGACGTCGCGGACGTCGAGGAGGAGTTCTTCGATCCGGTCGATCGAGCGGTGCCGCCACCCATCGATCCGCTCCTTGGTCGTTGATCATCTCCTCGGGGGGCGATCCGTCTACGGTTGGGGTATGGCCGAACTCGACCTCGAGGCAATGCTCCACCGATTTCGCGAGAGAGCTCTGGCCGTGAAGCGCCGACCGCTGCCACCCGTTGCCGGTGAAGAGCGTCAGCGGTTCATCGAGCAGGCACAACTCGACTTCCAGGACTTCGCCATCATCGGTGATGCGCAGGCCGCGATCGAGGACGGTGTGCTGGTTCTGCGGGTGGACCTCCGGCCAAAGACCGACAAGTGACCCAAGCAGTCCGGCGTACGCCGGCCGAGGTTGCTGTGCCGGCCGTGGTGCTGGCAGTACTGGCGTGGGGTATCGGACCACTCATGGTGCGTGGAATGACGGTCGAGGGTTCGACCGTTGCCCTGTATCGCATGTGGTCGGGAACCCCTGTGATGATTCTCGCGGCGCGAGTCCTCGGAGCGCCTCTCGATCGCAAGGTCCTCCGGGCGGCCTTGGTCCCGGGAGTGTTCTTCGGCATTTCGATGATGCTGGGGTTCCAGGCGGTGCGGACGACGTCGATCGCCAGCGCAACGTTGATCGGCGCTCTCACGCCGGCGGTCATTCTTCTCGGAGCGAATCGGCTCGTGGGGGAGCGAAGCGATCTCCGGAGGGTGCCTTTTGCCATCGTCGCCTTCATCGGGCTCGCGTTCGTGGTCGTGGTGGGAGGAGACCGAAACGGATCGACCCTTCACGGTGACCTACTTGCCTTTGCCAATCTTGCGTGTTTCACCGTGTACTTCTTGATTCTCAAGAAATTGCGCAACGAAGGACTCAACAGTTGGGCCTTTCTGGCCGGAGTTTTCGTTGTCGGCACGACGGTGATCACGCCATGGTGTCTGGCGACCGGAGACGACGTCGGCAACATCACGCTGAAAGACGTCGTGTTGTTGATGGGAATGGTGGTTGGCCCTGGTCTGGTTGGCCATGGTCTGATCTCCTGGGCGAGTCGACATCTCCCCGTTACAACGACGTCGCTCCTGACTCTCGGGAGTCCGGTGGTCTCGGTGATCGGTGGCTGGTTGATCTACGACCAAGAACTCGGGTGGGGACAGATCGTGGGGGCGATCTTGGTGATCGGTGGGCTGGCCGGGACCGTGTGGGACGCTTCGGCGCGGCGCGATCAGGTGCTGGACCCCGCCTGAGGCTGAGTTGGGCGGCTCGTCGGACACCGGTAGATTGCTGGGCACTGCGGACGTGGCTCAGTTGGTAGAGCATCACCTTGCCAAGGTGAGGGTCGCGGGTTCGAATCCCGTCGTCCGCTCCAGTCATCGAGTGCCTTGGTGCTTTGGCCCCGGGCTCGTCGCCTTCTAGGTGTCGATCGCAAGTATGTACGACTCATCGACGACCCGATCGATCACCCGCAAGAAGGCCTCGGACTCCGTGTCCGTCCGGTTGGCGATCACGACCGCGAGATGAGTCCATCCCTGCGGGTGACCTGAGAACTCATAGACGAACCGGATGATGCGGTAGGTCGTGTAGGTCTCGCCCTCTTCGGTCACATCGGTGAACACCGGGTTGTCGACGACGTCCAGAACTTCGAGTTCCGGCGAGGTGACCCGAGATTCGAAGTCCGACATCGGGCGGCAGCGTTCAGCGGAAATTCAGGCGAGCCAGCCGGCCAGCTGGCTCCGGATGTGCAGGGTCGCCAATTGGGTTCGGTTGGACAGACCATTGATCTCGAGCAAGTTCGCCAGCCGGTTGCGAACGTCTTGAATGGAGATGCCGAGAGCTAGGCCGATGTCGCGATCGTCCAGCCCGAGTCCGAGGAGTTCGACGAGATCCTCATCGGTTCGGTCACCGAGGGCGATCTGACGAACGTAGAGCCCGGGGACGACATCGACCGACTTCAGTAGGGGGTTGGTCTGGACCGAACGCCGGTGGTCCACGATCTCGGCCAATTCGCGGGCCAGTTCGGTGCTTGTGGAGGGAGCGACGAGCACGTCGTTGTATCCATACTGAGCCGCCTTGATCACACTCGGCATCGACACGCGATCCAAGAACGCCACCCAGAGCATCCTGTCGATCTGTTCAGGATTCAACAGTCGACGAGCAGCCAAGCCGACCTCGAGAACGCTCTCCCCGACGATCGACAGATCGATCTCGTGTCGACGAAGAACCTCGATGGTTTCATGGCTCGTGGACGTGCGTTCGACGATGCGGGCTCCACCAACACTTGAAAGGAGACGCTCGAGTTTGGCCGTTGTCTCTTCGAGGGGACTACAGATCAGGATGTCCATGTTGTCCCCACTGGTCGAAGTGAACCCTCAACCTAGTTGGCGTCGGAGTTCGTCGCTGGGATCAGCGATTGCTTCAGTGCCTGGCGATCGGGATCCGCTTCTCGCGGGCTTGGGCTCCGTTGATCGGCACCTTGACTTCGAGGATTCCGTCCTCATAGGTGGCCTTGATGTCTCCCTCGGCGCAGCCGGCCGGCAGCACGATGAGACGGGTGAACGATCCGTATTGGAACTCGGATCGATAATGACGGGCATCCGATGAACTCGACTTCTTCTGTCGGTGGATCATCAACCTCAGTACTCCGTCGGAGAGTGTGAGTTCGACGTCCTTGTCAGGCTCGATGCCCGGGGCCTCGGCTCGGATGACGTGATGCTTCTCGGAGTCGAACTCCTCCACACGGATCGCCGTGTCGTTGCCGAGATCGAGCCAGCCGTCCACCTGGTCGAAGGGAGCGCGGCTCGTCATCCACGTCGGCCAGTCCAGATCGAAGAAGGGTTTACGAACGAGGGTCATGAGATCTCCTTTGGTCGGTGCGCGATGTGCGCTGGCCGCAAAGTAGGTCGGGTGTTCGTTCATCGGTTCGCGACCCGGACACATCGTGACGATCGTCCCGCTACGTTGATGCTCGTGAAGGGTGCTCGCACTTTCAAGCCTCGTCGACGAAGGCTGAGTGAGCGACGTCAGATGTCCTTCGATCGCCTGCAGCCTCTGTGGTCATTGGCGGAAGTTGGCGAGCCGTTGTCGCTGACGGACGTTTTCGGCGCGGATGTGAAGCTCTGTGTCGAGATCGGATCCGGCAACGGTGGTCTCGCGTCATCGTTTGCCAGAACGCATCCGACGATCGGATTGGTGTCGATCGATGTCCATCGTCCCGGAATCGCACGGATGCTCGACGACATCGAGGAGTGGAGTCTCACCAATCTGCGGGTGGTGGAAGGTGATGCACTGCTTTTTCTGAAGCGGCTTGCCGATCAGAGCATCGACGAACTCTGGGTGTTCTTTCCCGATCCCTGGCCGAAGAACTCGCAGTCGCACCGTCGACTGGTCACCGATGAACGTATCGGAGAATTGGCCCGAGTCATCAAACCCGGTGGAGCACTACGTCTGGCCACTGATGTCGTCGCCTACGCCGAGCAGATGCGCAAGGTCGCCGTTTCAAGCGGGCTTTTCACCGATGTGTATGGCGACCGACCCGGATGGCGGGTGGAGACGGCATTCGAATCGGCCGGGTTGGCGGCCGGTCGGCAAACGATCGATCTGTGCTGCGTCCGGGGTCAGTGATCGCCAAAGCGCCAGCACGACATCGTCACGCCGAGAACCGGGCCTCGGAAGACTGCCTCACCGGGTTCGGTTTCGGCGGCACCGACCGCCACCATCAAAGGCACGAGGTGCTCCTCGCGCGGGTGGGCCTGTATCGCGCTCGGAGCACTGCGCCAATTGGTCAGTGCGACGGAACGGGTTTGGTCGGCCAGTGGCAGAACTTCACCGAGCCAACGATCGAAGCGCTCGGCCGGCAGCGGTGAGAAGTCCGACAGGTTGTGGTAGCTCGATCCACTTCCGATGATCAGAACGTCGCTGCGCAAGTCGGTGAGAGCTCGGCCGATCTCGAGATGATGGGCTGGATCGAGGTCGTGTCGTAGCGACATAGCGACGATCGGAACGTCGGCGTCGGGGAACATCACTTTCATGGGTATGAACACCCCGTGATCCCAGCCGGCCGTGGGATCGATCCGGTGCTCCAGTCCGGCTCGGGCGAGGACTTCACCGGCATGTCGGGCAACTTCCGGCGACCCCGGTGCACGGTATTCGATCTCGTACGTGTGGTCGGGGAAGCCGTAGTAGTCGTAGATCAACTCGGGTCGCGGCGCCGCGCCGATGGTCACGACTGGAGTTTCCCAATGCGCTGACATGACGAGGATCGCCGACGGAAGGCGTTTCAGGTTCCGGGGGAGTCCGGCGAGGAAGTTTCCGAGCCCGGTCCAGGCTCCGCGCGGATCGGGCATGAAGAAGCAAGGACCACCACCGTGGCTGATGTAGTAGGTGGGGAAGCGCTCCACCACACCATTCTCCCCGAGTTGGAGCCGAAATGTTCTAGAGGCCCACGCGGGCGCCGGCATCCAGGTCGTCGGCGGCCGAGAACGCTCGGCGAACGAGTGAATCCATGAGCGCTGCGCCACGCTCGTTCGCGGTGTCGAGGGTCAGGATGCTCGCCGCGAATGAAGTGCAGTAGAAGAGGCAACCCTCGGCGTACCCCTGGGTGATCCGATCGGGGTCGGCCCACTCATCGGGCACGCCACCGGCGCGCATCTTCTGTGAATAGCGGGCGATGAGATCGCTTTGCATCTCGCGACGGAGATCGGTCGGCATGTTCGTGCCGAGGAAGTAGACGAGGTCCGTCGTGCTCGGAACGCGCATCGACAACTGCCAGTCGATGAGTGTCATCGCTCCGTCGGCATCGAAGAACATGTTGTCGAGACGAAAATCGCCATGCGTCAGGGTGCAGGGCCAGGTCTTGTAGCCCTCCATCCAGGTCGGGATGGTCGGCACGAATTTCTCGCACCATTGGAGAACCCGGGCCGGTAAGGAGTCCGCGTAGCGAGCGAGAAACATGGGCCACCCGACTTCGAACATCGCTCCCACCGAAGAACTCATCGGATCGTTCAGATCGGGGATCCAGTCGAAGGTGGGCAGATCCGGATGGTCGAACCATGCGCTATGGAGGGTGGCTGCTGTATCGATGGCGGTGCGCGCCTGATCGGGGGTCGGGCCGGCCACTTGATCACCTGGTCGTCGAGGATGCAGATCTTCGAGAACGAGCACGAAGGGGTCGGTTTGGGAGTGAAGGCACTCGGCGAGGCGGATGCCGGTGATGCGCGGGGCGATCTCGGTGTAGAAGCGGTGCTCTCGTTCCCAGACCCGCATCATTTGACCGATCACCTGTCCACCGGGATCGGCGGTGGGCAACTTGACGATCACACTCGACGGCACGCCGGATCCCTGCAAGTGCACACGAGCCAACTGCCCCATGAACCCCTCGCCGGATCCGATGATCTCGAAGGTGAAGGACTCGACGCGTCCCGCAAGTACTTCGCTCAGCCAATCGGAACTGATCTCGCCGATCGTCGACGGTGCTTTCGACATGGTGTGGCATCCCCCTCGCGCGCCGGCCACGGACGACGCCCGACCATCGTAGGTGAGGGACGGTTACCCTTGGCATCCCATGGGTCTGGACGACTTCCGAGGAGAACTGTCGGCCGCCATCGGCGCCGATCGAGTCTTCGAGGGCGGAGATCGCTACGCAACCGATTGGACCGGACGGTACTCGGCCGGAACCTGTTTGGTCGTGCGCCCTAGCAATACCGAACAAGTCGCCGAGGTGGTTCGGGCGGCCGCACGCCATGGTGTTGCCCTCGTGCCACAAGGCGGAAACACGGGTCTCGTAGGAGGAGGCGTCCCGCACCGGGGCGAGGTGGTGGTTTCCCTCGAATCGATGCGACAGGTCGGACCAGTCGATGTGGTTTCGCGTCAACTCACCGCCGAAGCCGGTGCCACGCTTCAACAGGTTCAGGAGGCTGCGGTGGCAGCCGAACTCCGATATCCGGTCGATTTCGGGGCGCGTGGTTCGGCGACGATCGGCGGAACCGTGGCGACCAATGCCGGGGGCATCAACGTCCTTCGGTACGGAATGACGCGTCACCAGATCGTGGGCATCGAAGCGGTCCTCGGCTCTGGCGAGATCATCAGCCGACTCACGGGCTTGGTGAAGGACAACACCGGCTACGACTTCGTTTCGTTGCTCTGCGGAAGTGAGGGGACACTCGGAGTCGTCACCAAGGTTCGTTTACGCCTGGTGCCAGTGGCGCCTCACCGCTGCACATTCCTGGCTGGAGTGCCGGACCTGGCGACCGCCATGGCCTGCGTGACCGACCTCACGAGGAACCTCGACACCATTGATGCCGTCGAACTCATGATGGCCAACGGTCTTCGACTCGTGAGCGACTGCATCGGGCTCCCGGTACCGATCGCCGACCACTCCGTGTACCTCCTGATCGAGGCATCATCCGAGGCCGATCAGACCGAGGCCATCGGCCGAATCCTCGCCACTCGGCCGGGCGTAGAGGTGGTGTCGGCCGCCACCGCGCAGCAACGACGCGATTTATGGCGCCTCCGCGACGAACACACACCGAGCATCAACATGCTCGGGCCGCCGGCCAAGTTCGATGTCACGGTTCCGCTCCGGGCGATTCCTCGGTTCGTGCCAGAGGTACACAGGCTCATCGAGGAGCGCCACGTCGGCTCCACTTTGGTGATTTTCGGACACGCTGCCGACGGCAACTTGCACGTCAACGTGATCGGTGTCGAGTCGGATGATCTCGAGCGGCTCGGCGACGACGTTCTTGGAGTCGTGGCATCCTTCGACGGGAGTGTGTCGGCCGAGCACGGCATCGGCGTGACCAAGAAACGCTGGCTTCATCTGAGCCGTTCCGAGGCGGAAATTGCCTCGATGAAAGCCGTGAAGAACGCGCTCGATCCAATGGGGATCATGAATCCGAACGTGCTGTTCGACTGAACTCCGGATCGTCAGCTGGTCATGCCCTGCAGGCCGACGAAACTGCGGGCCAGTTCGATTTCGCCCATGTGGCGCAGGCCGTGCTGGTAGAGCCAGCACTCGATTCCGTCGAGGACCGTGATGCCGGCTTCCCCGGCCACCCGCGCGCTGAATGTGCTCGCGATCTGCGGCGGAAACGGGCGCGTGATGACGACGCGATCGAGATCGGCATCAGTGAGGGTCTCCAGCCACGATTCGGTCCGGTCGAACACCTCCCTGATGTAGGAGGTGAACGCGCCGAGATCGCCGATTCTCTGCGCTGCCATCTCGTCGACGGTCCGATGTTTTCCATGGTCATTGATGGCGGGCTGGACACGTTCGCGCCACTCGTCGTTCCATATCGGTGTCTGGCCGCTTAACAGCATGAACGATGCGTCGTGCATGTTGGCGTAATGGAAAAGCGAGAAGGCAATGGGCAATGTGCCGTCTCGCTCGACATGGTTGACCTGATCGATATTCATGGTGGCCAGGGCGTCGTCGTAGAGCGAGTGCAGGGCCTTCATGCGGCGACGCAAAGAATCGAGAATCGGATCAGCGGGCATGCCCCGACACTAGGTCTCATGGCGGCTGGCCGAATGGCTACTGTGGCTCGATGCGCTATGGCACGGTGAACTTCGAATACGCAGCCGATCTCGCGACTCGCGAGCCGGAGGCCGACGGACCGATCTTCATGGTCAATTTCATGAAGTATCGATCGGTCGCCGATTACAAGGGAGAGTCGCCGGCGTTGGGCATTTCCGGCATGGAGGCCGACGACAAGTACGCGCCGACCGAGGTTCTGGCCAAGATCGGGGCCGACGTCGCATTCTTCGGGCGGATCGTCGCCCAGGGCGATGACGGTGAATGGGATCGCATGGGCATCGTCCGTTATCCGACTCGTCGGGCGTTCATCGAGATGCAGAGTCGTCAGGACTTCAAGGAGAAGCACGTCCACAAGGAAGCGGGTATGGATTACACGATCGTCTGCGGCTCGTTGCCGGCTGGGCCACATGTGGAGATCCCGCGCAAGGGATACGTCACCTTCCGTCTCACGGCCGGACCGGTCGATGTGTCGCCCTCTTCCACCGTGGCGAGTCTGACCGTGGAGGGCACGATTCTGGGCGACGGTCGCACGTGGCGCCACCTCACGATGTCGTGGTCGGACGACGTGCCGACGTGCGAAGCCGTCGCTCGGGGAGGCGACGAGATGATCGTGGTTGCTCAGGCCGAGATCGACCGCATGGGCAAGTTGCTCACTTCGCGCGGAAACTGATCGGGACCTCGTTTGGTCCGAGGACGAAGTTGCCCCGACGCCACGGAATGTAGTCGGTGGTCAATTCGATGTCGTCGAGACGACTCAGAAGTTCTTCGAAAAGAACCTTGAGCTCGAGTCTGGCGAGTGGGGCTCCCAGACAATGATGTCGCCCATAGGCGCCGAAGGCGACGTGGTCGTTGGGAGAGCGTGTGATGTCGAAGCGGAATGGATCGGCAAAGACCTTCTCGTCGCGGTTCGCCGACGGGTAGAGAAGGAGAACTCGGTCACCTTCCCGCATCGTGAAACCTCCGACTTCGACGTCTTGAGTGGCGGTGCGGTTCATGTTGCGGACCGGCGTGGCCCAGCGGAGCATCTCCTCGATGGCCGACGGTAGGAGACTCGCGTCGGAGCGCAGACGGGCCATCTGCTCCGGGTGTTGTAACAGCGCGGCCACACCACCGGAGATCACGTGGCGGGTCGTTTCATCCCCACCGACCAGCACGAGCATCGTTTCGAACATGATGTCGATGTCGGAAAGTCGTTGACCTTCCCATTCGGCATTGGTCACCAGACTCACGAGATCTTCGCCCGTGCCGTTCCGTCGTTCGTGGACTTTGGCCATGATGTAGTCGTTCCAGTCGACCACGGCTTGCTCGACTTCGGAGCGGATCTCGTCTCCGCCCGTGGCGAAGAGATCCGACCAGTGCAAGAGAGTGTGATGGTCCGCTTCGGGTAGACCCATCAACTCGCCGATCATGTACATCGGAAGAGGTGTGGCGATGTCGGC
The DNA here is from genome assembly GCA_041181165.1 of Actinomycetota bacterium. GTDB lineage: Bacteria > Actinomycetota > Acidimicrobiia > Acidimicrobiales > Ilumatobacteraceae > Casp-actino8. The sequence goes on along the minus strand of JBEGQB010000017.1, from coordinate 5,077 downwards.
GACGATGTCGCAGTGCCCTTTGTCGATGACGGCATCGATGAGCTCGGTCACCTTGGCCCGAAGGTACGGCTCATGGTCGGCGACTCGCCGGGGCGTGAATCCGTTACCGACGAGGCGACGGCGCTTGGTGTGCTCGGGGGCGTCGAAGTTGATCATCGACGGCACGGAACTTTCGGGACGAGAACCCTTGCCCGAGCAGAACGTGCGCCACTCGCGGCTCATCACCGAGACGAACTCGTGACTGGCCGCTCCCCAGATGCCGTTCTTGTCGTCCCAATAGAGCGGGGCCTCGGTGCGCATCCAGGAGGTGATGCGATCGAAGTCGGCGTAGAAGTCGGGGGAGAGGAGATCGACCTCGTCGCGGGTCGGATGGCCAGCGGGACCTCGGCCGCCCCGGTTGAGATCGATGCGAAAATCGAGTTCCTCGTCCATGGCCGAACGCTAGTGAGCGGTGGTGGGATGGAGCGAGATCAGCGAGTGGGCCGGGTTCCCACGATGCTCGCGCGTTCCATGATGCGGATCTCGGGCCAGTAGTCACTGCTTGCGTAGTGCTGGCAGGCTCGGTTGTCCCAGAAGGCCACCGAATCGTCCTCCCACTTGAACCGGCATTGGTATTCCACGTTGGCGCTTTCCCTCCAGAGTTCGGCCTTGAGGGTGTCGCTCTCCTCGTCGGAGAGGCCGATCATGTGGTTCATGAAGATCGGATTGTTGTAGAGGTGTTTTCGCCCGGTCTCGGGGTGTCGAGCCACGAGCGGGTGCACGACGAGTGGATACTTGGATCGCATGTCAGCCTTTTGATCGTCGGGAACCTGACGACCAAAGGCACTGAGGAAGTCGTGTTCGGCATCGAGGGTGTCGATGCGATCGCGGAGATCCTGTGGGAGGCCCTCGTAGGCGGCGTACATGTCGGAGAACAAGGTGTCACCGCCGCATTCGGGGACCTTCACGGCGTGGAGGATCGCGCCCATGGAGGGGACCTCCCGCCAGGTCACATCGAAGTGCCAGGTGTTCTCATAGCCCTTGACGTCGAACGACTTCTCGAACCGGACGAGTTCGGGCATGCCGCCATTCGACGGTAGGAACGGATGGATCTCCAGTTCGCCGAATCGCCGTGCGAAGGCCACATGTCGTTCCGGTGTGAGGGGCTGGTTCCTGAAGAAGATCACCTTGTAGGCGAGAAGAGCCCGACGGATCTCGTCGATCACGGGAGGTGCGAGCTCTGAAGTGATGTCGACCCCGTGGATCTCGGCGCCGATCGTGGCGCCGAGCCTCTTCACGTCGAAGTTCTCCCACCGGAGTGCAGCCAAGCGTGCTCGCTCCTCGGCGAGGTGCGTGACCGGACCGATCTTCAGGCCGTTGAAATCGATGCGGTCCTTGGAGATGTGGACGCTGGCATCACGAGTGGCGATGATGTCCGGGTGGGCGGTGTTTGCGTTCATGGCTCCGACGGTTTCTGACGAGTCGTCAGAAACCCTAGTCGCTTCGTCGTCCTTGGTCGTCGGGTGGCGGGTCGTTGGTCCCTTCGTGCGTGGAGGGTCCGTGGGGCAGAATTCGGGGGACCCAAAGTCGGGAGGATGGTCATGTCGGACCGGGTGCCGCAGAACGTCGAAGAAGCCGGACACGTCTTCGTGGATCCAGCCGCCTACGCGGACGAGGATTACTTCCATCGGGCCTGCGCGCTCTTGAGAAAGGAGAGCCCGATTCATCTGGTGCAGGGCGAGGGCTACAACCCGTTCTACGCCATCACGAAATCGGCCGACATCTTCGACATCGAGGCTCGTAACCAGATCTTCCTGAACGAACCCCGACCCGTGCTCGGAACCGCCGAGGACGACGCTCGCCGCCAGCAGAACGGCGACATGTTGCGAACACTCATTCATGTCGATGATCCCGAGCACCGCAATCTGCGTGGCGTGACCTCGGAATGGTTCCTGCCCAAGAACCTCTCCAAGTTGGAGGGAATCCTCGACGGGTACGCCAAGCGCTACGTCGACAAGATGGTCGAACTGGGTGATTCTTGCGACTTCGCTCGGGACATCGCGATGTACATGCCCTTGAACGTGATTCTGTCGATCCTCGGTCTGCCCGAGAGCGACTACCCGCGCATGCTGAAACTCACCCAGGAGTTGTTCGGTGCCGCCGATGAGGATCTACAGCGAAGCGGTGACCCGACCGATCTGATCGCGGTCGTGCAGGACTTCTTCGAATACTTCACTCGACTCACCGAGGAACGTCGATCGAATCCGACCGAAGACATGGCCTCGGTCGTGGCCAACGCCAAGATCGACGGCGAAGACCTGACACTGATGCAGACGATCTCGTACTACGTCATCACGGCCACCGCCGGACACGACACCACGGCCTCGGCGATGGCCGGTGGGTTGTTGGCCCTGATCGAGCACCCCGACCAACTGAAACGTCTGCAGTCCGACATGAGCCTCATGAACACCGCGGTCGACGAAATGATCCGCTGGGTGACCCCGGTGAAGCACTTCATGCGCACCGCAACCGAGGATTACGACGTGCGTGGCGTGACGATCAAGAAAGGTGAGTCGGTGCTGTTGTCGTATCCGTCGGGCAACCGTGACGAAGAGGCCTTCGTCGATCCGTTCGCCTTCGACGTCGGCCGATCACCCAACAAGCATCTGTCGTTCGGCTTCGGTGTGCATTACTGCCTGGGCGCCATGTTGGCTCGTATGGAGCTGAAGGCCTTGTTCCGTGAACTGTTGCCGAGGTTGAAGAGCGTGGAACTGGCCGGTGACCCGAAGTGGATGAAGACGATCTTCGTGGGTGGATTGAAGACGCTTCCGATTCGCTATGAGGTCAGCCCGGCCTGACGTGTTCGGGCAGCTCAGCGTGTTGCTGGAGACAAGAGTTCGCCCGGACGTGCGCTGAGTGCATCAGCGGTGAGCCGGCCGCGCTCGACGACCTTGTGTCCGTTCACGTACGTGAGCACCATGCCGGTCGGCGCGTCGGCGGTGAGCCTCTCTCCATCGGCGGGGAAATCGCGGACGCGCCGCACCGGACCGGTCCCGACAGTCGATGCATCGAACACCACGATGTCGGCATACGCACCGGGTCGGAGTTCGCCGCGATCGGTGAATCGGAACAGATCGGCTTGCACTTTGGTGAGCTTGTGAACTGCTTGTTCGAGCGACAGAACTTTGCGGTCACGGACCCACGTGCCGAGCAGATCGGTGGATAGGACGGCATCGCAAAGTTGGCCGACGTGCGCTCCTGCATCGGAGAGCCCGAGTGTGCAACCTTCGGTTTGCAGGAGCATCGCGACCCCGTCGACGTCGTCGTTGGCGAGGAGAGCCTTCACACGAAGTTTGAGATCAGGCTCGAGGAGAGCGAGTTCGAGGAGGATGTCGAACGGGTCGCCGCCTCCGGCGATATCGGTGAGGCGCCTGCCGACGGCTTCGGGGGAGTGAGGAGCCTCCATGACCTCGTAGCTCTCCCAGCGCGGGAGGATGCCTTGCTTGTTCTCCCAGGCCGTGCGCACCCGCTGCCGCCAGGCGGGATCGGCGTAAGCAGTGCGACGTTCGTCGATCGACTTCGGCATGAGTTCGGCAAAGACGGGATTGGTGTTGAGCGTGAAGGGCTCGACCAGTGTTTGGGAGAAAGACAGCGGGCGGCACGAAACTTGTGGCCACACTTCGGCGCCGGCGGCTTTGCCCTTCTTGTGGATTTCGACCGCCGTGAGGTGGGTGCCGGTCGAGGTGGTGAGGAGTGCCGTGTAGGTGAACGGTGCGCCGACACGGGGCTGCATTTCGTAGCAGTCGGCAAAACTGAGGTTCTCTCCGCCGTTGACGCCCACGACGCCCCGACCGCTCTCGCCGACGGCACGACAGAGAGCCTCGATTTCACGCTTGTCGGCCCAGCGACTCGGTATCGGCTGGCCATCGGCACCACGGTGGGTGACGGCGAAACTCGTGGCGAAGCCGGCCGCACCGGCATCCATGGCCTCGCGAACGATGTCGGCCATGCGACCGATCTCTTCGTCGGTGGCGGGACGGCCTACTGCTTCTTCGCCCATGGCGAAGAGACGCACCGGTGTGTGGCCGATGTAGGACGCGTAGTTGAGAACGGTTCCGCGTGCGCGAATCGACTCGAGGTACTGCGGAAAGGATTCGAACTCCCACGGAATGCCAGCATTCAATGTTGCTGGGTCCATGTCTTCGACCTTCTCCATCGTTCGCGCGATGAGATCCCGGTCGGCAGGTTTGGTGGGGGCGATGGAGAATCCGCAGTTGCCGGCGACGACGGTGGTGACTCCGTGAAAACACGAAGGTGTCAGTGCCGGGTCCCAGAAAACTTGCGCGTCGTAGTGGGTGTGAATGTCGATGAATCCCGGTGCAACGACGAGGCCACGAACGTCGATCTCGACGTCGCCGGTCAGATCGGGACCAATTGCGGTGATGCGGTCATTCTCGAAGGCGACGTCGGCGACGAAACCTGGCCGACCCGAGCCGTCGACGACCAATCCGCCCTTCAGAACCGTTGTGCCTTTGTGACCGCTCGTCATGTCGCCCCCTCTGACCGGAGAAGTTTCGCACTTCGTCGTCGAGTTGTCAGGGGCGGAGAGGTTCGACGGGGGTATCTCGGCACTCCGACCGGTAGTTTGGGACGCCTGTCGAGGTTCGCCGAGGCAGTGGCGATGTGGCCGAGTGGCTGAGGCAAGGGCCTGCAAAGCCCTCTACCTGGGTTCGATTCCCAGCATCGCCTCCAATCATCCTCCGGGGACCAAATGGTGGGCGGCTCGCCCTCTGGATCCAGCCTTGTTCCTTCGAGTCGATATTCGGCGCGACAACTCAGGTCAGCGCGTCGGCGCGCCGTTCACTGGGCTTGCCGAACCCACCCGTCGTCGGCCTTTGGGCGTTCAACTAAGGTCGGGATCGGTCGTGGGGGCCGCAGCGGGGAGACCGTGTGAAGACCATCTGGTTCCATTTGATGCCGTATCCGGAGCTCCCGGACAACTTCACGGATGAGCACCGATCCGTCTGGGTCGATATCGATCCCGGTCTTTTCGATCCGGCCGTTGGCCACCGGATGTACAACGAGTACATCGACGAAT
>JBEGQB010000016.1:0-15115 GCA_041181165.1 Actinomycetota bacterium | reverse complement strand
CGTCGGGAGATCGCCCGCGTCGTTCCGATGTACGCCGGCATCGAAGACCTCGCCACGACCGGCGACGCCGTTCAATACGGCGGACGACATCTGTGTGCCGGCGGCGAGTTCCCGCTTCCCGATGGACGAGCTCGCTTCACCGTGCTCGATGTCTCGCCGCCGGTGCTCGAGCCCGGTCAGTTCTTCCTCAGCACTCGTCGCGGCAAGCAGTTCAACTCGATGGTCTTCGCCGAGACGGATCCACTCACCGGGGCCGGACGCGATGCGTTGTACATCGACGAACACGACGCTGCGCAACTCGGGGTGAGCGAGGGCGAGAAGGTCCGCATCACGAGTACGGTCGGTTCGATGACCGGGCGCGTCAAGATCGTTCGTCTTGCTTCGGCGTCGGTGCAGGTTCACTGGCCGGAGGGCAACGTGCTCATCGGAGCCGGACTCAACACCGATGCGAGTCGGATCCCCGATTACAACGCGGTCGTCACCATCGAAAGGATCGGATCGTGAAAGCAGTTCGAGTGGCGCTGTGGGCGTTGGTGGCCGATGTAGCCAGCGTGGTCGTGTTCGTGGCCATCGGTCGCCGAAATCATGACGAGACCACCGGAGCTTCCGGAGTGTTCTCGACCGCCGCGCCGTTCTTGTTGGCACTGGCCGTCACCTGGGCACTGGGCCGGGTGTGGCGCGAGCCGATCGGAACCGGAGCCGGCGTGAGCACATGGATCGGAACGGTGGCCATCGGGATGGTCCTGCGAAATCTGCTCTTCGACGACGGAACCGCCACCGCCTTCATCATCGTGGCGACGATTTTTCTCGGCATCGTGCTCAACGGTTGGCGATCGATCGCCCGCCGCGTGAGGGTCAGAGGAGATTCGTGATGGCGCCTTTTTCGGCACCTTGCGCCAGACGCGCGTACTTCCCGAGCACACCGCTCGTGTAGCGAGGCGGATTCGGTTTCCAACCGTTTCGGCGTTTGGCGATTTCTGCGTCGTCCACCAGCAGATCGAGTGCCAGGCTCGACACGTCGATGCGGATTCGATCACCGTCACGGACGAACGCGATCGGGCCGCCATCCACGGCCTCGGGTGCGACGTGCCCGATGCAGAAACCCCATGTTCCACCGCTGAAGCGACCATCGGTGATGAGCGCGCAATCGGCACCGCGTCCGGCACCCTTCAGCGCCCCGGTGATGGCGAGCATCTCGCGCATTCCCGGACCGCCCTTGGGCCCTTCGTAGCGGATGACGAGCACCGTGTTGGGCTGGATCTCGCCGGCCATGATCGCCGCCATCGCACCGTCCTCACCGTCGAACACCCGAGCCGTGCCCTCGAACTTGCGCTGCTCCGACGTGAGACCGGCCACCTTCACCACCGAACCCTGTGGCGCGAGCGATCCACTCAGCACCACGATGCCACCCTCGGCATTGATGGGCGCGTCGAGTGGATGCACGACGACGCCATCGGGCGCCGGCGGATCGATCGTCGCCAGGTTCTCGGCCATGGTCTTGCCGGTGCAGGTGAGTACGTCGCCATGGATCAAACCGGCGTCGAGGAGATGCTTCAGCACCACCGGAACTCCGCCCACACGATGGAGGTCCGTCATGTGGAACTTGCCACCGGGCTTCATGTCGGCGATGTGGGGCACCTTGGCCGCGATGCGGTTGAAGTCCTCGAGGCGCAGATCCACACCGGCCTCGTTGGCGATGGCCAGGAGGTGAAGGACGGCATTCGTGCTTCCGCCGAGGGCATTGGTGAGCGCGATGGCGTTCTCGAATGCCTTCTTGGTGAGGATGTCCTTGGGCCTGATTCCGAGGCGGAGCATGTTGACCACGGCCTCACCGGCACGTCGGGCGTCGTCCTCGCGACTGCGATCGACTGCCGGCGCCGAAGCCGACCCTGGCAATGAAAGACCGAGTGCTTCACCTATCGACGACATCGTGTTGGCGGTGAACATTCCGCCGCACGCGCCTTCACCCGGACACGCAGCCTTCTCGATCGCCGTGAGTTCGTCTTCACTGATCGTGCCGGCGGCGCAGGCGCCGATCGCCTCGAAGACCGTCGTGATGTCGATGTTCTTGCCGTCGTGATGACCGGGCAACGTTGAACCGTTGTAGACGAACACCGCCGGTAGATCGAGGCGGGCGATGGCCATCATCATGCCCGGCATGCTCTTGTCGCAACCGCCGGTGGCCACGAGTCCGTCGAGTCGTTCGGCGTGCATCACGGCCTCGACCGAGTCGCAGATCACTTCTCGGCTCACGAGCGACGCCCGCATTCCTTCGTGACCCATCGAGATGCCGTCGCTCACGGTGATCGTGCCGAATTCGAGCGGCACTCCACCAGCGGCCCGCACACCAACCTTGGCGGCTTCGGTGAGTCGGCGCAACGACATGTTGCACGGTGTGATCTCGTTCCAGGACGATGCGACACCGACTTGCGGTTTGCTCCAGTCGTCGTCGGTCAGACCGACCGCCCGCAACATGGCGCGGGCCGCTGCTTTCTGGATGCCGTCGGTGACGTCTCGACTTCGGGGCTTGACGTCGACAGGTGTGCCGTCAGCGGAGGAGTTCTGAGCCATGGCGCAACGGTATCGGTCGGTCCGCCGTGGGACTTCCTCAGACCGTGGTCAGTTGCGCTTGGTTCGAGTCGTTCGCCGAAGGCGCCTCTTGTTTCGTCGACGTCGACGTCGGACCCGGCTTCAAGAACAGGTACATCACCGGCACGAGATACGCGAAGTAGGCGATCAGGCGAACGAGTTCGGTCTCCTTGTGCCAACCGAAGAAGCCCTTCATGAAGTCGTAGAAGGTTCCCTTGGCCCACAGACCGGTCTCGATCGTCCAGACCGGATCGATCAACAGTCCTGACTCGAGCCCGAGAGCCTCGCGGAACTCATGGAACGCCTTGCCGACCAAACCGGCGGCGAACAGGATCAGCAACACTCCGGTCACCTGGAAGAAGCGCTTCAGGTTGAGGCGATTGCCGCCCTTGTAGATCACGTATCCGAGAATTGCCGACACCACGAGTCCGGCAATGCCTCCGATCACGACTTCGCTTCCCGAAGCCGAACCCGTTTCGGCACTCAACAAGAAGAGAACCGTCTCGAGACCCTCGCGCACCGTGGCCACGAAGGCGATCACGGCGAGTGCCGTGACAGTGGTCGCGGCATCGACCTTTCCGCGTAGATCCGCGCCGAGAGTCCGAGCGTTGGTGCGCATCCAGAAGATCATCCACGTGAGGACCACGGCCGCTGCGGTGGCGATCGAGCCCTCGACGATCTGATTGGCCGTGCCGTGCAGTCCGCCGACCGCGGCGTAGATGGCGATGCCCACGATCAGGCACAAGAAGGCGGCCAGGCCGGTGCCCTGCCAGACGGCTCCCATCTCGGACCGACGACCGGTCTTGACGAGGTACGAGATCAAGATGGCCAGGACGAGTGAAACCTCGAGGCCTTCACGGAGTGTGATCAGGAAAGATGCGCCCATGGGCGGTTGATGTTAGGTAGACCTAACACCCTTTGCAAGCCGTATCTGACGATCCGTCAGAAAAGTCACAAGGCTGGATCGGGGACGCCGCTGCGCCCTACTTCTTGCGGCCGAACCCGAAGAGGTGCTGGCCGACCTTGCGCATCTGGATTTCCTCACTGCCCTCGGTGATCCGATAGCGGCGGTGGTGTCGATAGATGTGCTCGAAGGGCATGTGCCGGCTGTAGCCCACTCCTCCGCACGTTTGCATCGCCCGATCCGCGGCATCGCACGCCAAACGGTTGGCTCGGTAGTTGCACATCGCCACGAGATGGGTGAACTCCATGAAACCCTCCACATCGGGCCGATCGGCCTTGGTGGAGTTGTCCATGAGCCAGGCCGTGTAGCGGATGAGTTGACGCAGCATGGCGGCCTCGGTGTGCATCTCGATGAGTGGGAACTGGATCGCCTGATTGCTCGAGAGCTTCTTGCCCCACGTGACACGGCTGTTGGCGTAGGCCACCGCCTCGTTGATGCAGAACTGCGCGGCGCCGAGCGACGATGCCGCCTGACGAATGCGATTCTCATGAACGAAATGTTGGGCCAGATCGAGACCGTGGTCGAGTCGTCCGAACAATGCCGAGCTCGGTACCCGTACGTCCTTCATCGAGACTTCGGCGTGGTCGGTCGGCATGTTGAAGGTCCACCAGAAGAAATCGACGTTGAATCCCGGGGCGTCGGTCGGAACGAGAAAGGCGCTGATTCCGATTGGACTCCCTGGTTCACCCGACGTGCGAGCGAAGATGATGTCGTGGGTGGCGTGATGCAGGCCGCTGTTCCAGCGCTTCATACCGTTGATCACCCATTCGTCACCGTCCCGAACGGCAGTGGTCTCGAGGAAGGTGGCGTCGCTTCCATGGTTCGGCTCGGTGAGTCCGAAGGCGAGTCGTTTGGTTCCGTCGAGGAAGCCGGGCATCCATTCCTTCTTCTGAGCCTCGGTACCGAAGTCGCGCATCATGAGAACGGTCGGAAAATTGCCCACGATCGACGACTCGTTCTGGAGATCGTTGTGGAGCCCGAGTCCCTTGGTCGCCAGGTGCTCTCGGATGATCGCCATTTCGAGATTGCTCGCGCTACGACCGCCGAACTCCTTGGGGAGCGCGAGTCGCAACCAGCCGGCGGCATCGGCCCGGCGACGCATCTCTCGCAAGAGCTCCTCCCACTCGGCACGCGGCACGCCACCGTTGTCGAAATCGGTGCGAGCCCACTCGCGACGATGATCGAAGAACCGTTCGTTGTCATCGGCGGCCTGTAGCGGCTCGATCTCGCGTTCGATGAACTCGTCGAGGGCATCGAGGGTGGCTTGGATGTCGGCCGGGATCGCAAAGTCCATGTGGCGACCGTAACGCCCGCCTCGTCCACCGCCGAACCCCGAGAGCCACCTCGCTAAGGTTCAGACATCCCGCCGGATCGACTCCCATGACCGCCCTCGAAGCATCTTCCCTCCCGGCACTGCCGACCGACGACGAAGAATTCCGTGCGCTCGTGCGTGACTGGCTCCGCTCCAATGTCACGGGTGAATACGCCGCCCTACGGGGTCGTGGCGGCCCCGGTGACGAGGACATCGGATTCGACGTGCGCGTCGAATGGGAACGCGTCCTCGGCGCCGCCGGGTGGATCGGTCTCGGTTGGCCCCGCGAGTTCGGAGGGCGTGGAGCCACGGTCGATCAACAGATCATCTGGGCCGAAGAATACGTACGCGCCCAAGCGCCGGCTCGCACGAACCACATGGGCGAGAATCTCCTCGCCCCGACGCTCATCGAATACGGAACCCCCGAGCAATGTGCTCGATTCCTCCCCGGCATCTTGCGCGGCGAAGAACGCTGGTGCCAGGGCTACAGCGAACCCAATGCCGGCAGCGATCTCGCCAATGTCCAGACGAAAGCCCGTCTCGACGGAGATGAATGGGTGATCGATGGGCAGAAGGTCTGGACATCACTCGCGCACGTGAGCCATTGGTGTTTCGTCGTGGCCCGCACCGAACCCGGCTCACAACGACACCAAGGTCTCACCTTCCTCATGGTGCCCATGGATCAACCCGGCGTCGAAGTGCGCCCGATCCGCCAGATCACCGGCGGTGGCGAGTTCAACGAGACGTTCTTCACCGAGGCGCGCACCTCGACCGATCTCGTGGTCGGCCAGCCCGGGGACGGATGGCGAATCGCCATGGCTCTCCTGGGTTACGAACGCGGGATCTCCACACTCGCCCAACAGGTCGGTTTCGAACGGGAGCTGGAAGTCACCATCGAACTCGCCCGCCATCACGGTCGGATCGACGACCCGGTGATCCGACAGAAGTTGTCGGTGGCTCACACCGGACTTCATCTCATGAAATGGAACGCGCTTCGCAGCATGTCCGCCAAAGGAGTACCCGGACCGGAGGCCAGCATCTCCAAGTTGTTCTGGGGCACGTGGCATCGCGACCTCGGCGAGTTGATGATCGAGATCATGGGTCCACACGGACTCATCGGTGAGTCTCTCCCCTACGAGCTGTCACTCGAACAGAAATTGTTCCTCTTCACCCGCTCGGACACCATCTACGGCGGCTCGAACGAGATCCAGCGCAACGTCCTCGGCGAACGCGTCCTCGGACTTGCGAAATGAAGGAGCGCTGATCCATGACCACTCCACCCGATTACGTACCGGGCCACGGACTACTGAACGGCAAAACGGTCCTCATCACCGCCGCCGCCGGTAGTGGCATCGGATCGGCCACGGCTCGCAAGTGTCTCGAGGAAGGTGCTCGCGTGGTCATCTCCGACAAACATGAGCGTCGCCTCGCCGAAACGGCCGAATCGCTCGGTGTCGTCGGCATTCCCTGCGATGTCACCGACGAGAAAAGTGTTCGCGATCTCATCGACTCCGCCGCTTCACGACTCGGGGGGATCGACGTCCTCGTGAACAATGCCGGACTCGGTGGAACGGCCGAACTTCACGAGATGACCGACGAACAATGGTCGGTGGTGCTCGACGTCACGCTGAACGGAACGATGCGCTGCACGCGTGCCGCGCTCAACCACATGTACCCGCGCGGCAAGGGTGTGATCGTCAACAACGCGAGCGTTCTCGGCTGGCGGGCCCAAGGTGGTCAGGCCCACTACGCGGCGGCCAAGGCTGGGGTCATGGCCCTGACCCGATGCGCCGCCATCGAGGCCGCCCCACGGGGAGTGCGGATCAACGCGGTCTCGCCGAGCCTCGCCATGCACGCCAATCTGGCCAAGGTGACGAGCGACGATCTGCTCGCCGAACTCACTCGACGCGAAGCCTTCGGCCGCTACGCCGAACCGTGGGAGATCGCCAACGTGATCGTGTTCCTCGCCAGCGATTACTCGAGCTACATGACCGGTGAGGTCGTGTCCGTCAGCAACCAGCACGCGTGAGCATCGACGTCTCGATCGTCGACGGCGTCGCCGTCCTCACGATGAACCGACCGGAACGCAAGAACGCTTTCGATCGTCGACAGTACGAAGAACTCGGGCGCCGACTCGACGCCATTGCCGCCGACGACGCGATTCGCGTGGCCGTCCTGACCGGAGCCGGGGCCGCGTTCAGCTCCGGACAGGACCTGAAAGAGATGGGGGAACTCGCCGAGCGCGCCGCGCGAGGCGAGGTCGCCAACAACGACGGCACCACGGGCTTCACCATCCTGCTCGATGCTCTGCAGAGATTTCCCAAGCCACTCGTGGCCGCGGTGAACGGTGTGGCGGTCGGGATCGGAATGACACTGCTGCCCTATTGCGACATCGTGCTCGTGGCCCAGTCGGCCCGCCTGCGCGTGCCTTTCAGTGAATTGGGCGTACCGCCCGAAGCCGGCAGCAGCGTGCTCTTCGCCGACGTGGTCGGTTGGCAACGAGCCGCCGAACTTCTGCTCACCTCGCGTTGGGTGAGTTCCGATGAAGCGGTCGAGATCGGACTCGCCCTTCGGTCATGCCCAGACGCGTCGGTACTCGATGAGGCATTGGTGTTGGCCCGGGAGATCGCTTCGAAGTCGCCGTACTCCACGAGAGTCATCAAGGAACTGATGGTGGCTGGCCGCGGCACTCGTTCGACCGATGCCCGCGCCCGCGAAGAGGCTCTCTTCGCCACGCTGTTTCGGAGTGGTGGCTATGGCGGATGATGCCGCCTCCCAGTTCCCGCTCGCGCAGTTCCTCGGCATGAAAGTGGAGCGAACAGGCAGCGGAACCGGTCGGGCCTCGATCACGATCGACGAACGTCACCACAACCCGAACGCGGTCGCCCACGGAGGAGTTCTGTTCACCATGATCGACACCTCGATGGGCGCCGCCACCATGAGCATCCTCGACGATGGTCATTACTGCTCGACCATCGAGATCCAGATCCGCTACCTGCGACCGGTGATGAACGGTGATCTCGTCGTGGAGACGCAGGTCCTGAAACCTGGTCGACGAGTCGTGCATCTCGAATCACGAGCCACCGATGGCGCCGGTCGCCTGGTGGCCACCGCCACCGGGTCGTATGCGGTCCTTCCGATCCCAACTTCGTGAGCCGCCGATAGTTTGCCGGGAGAGCAAGGAGCACCGATGCCTTCCCTGAACGACTCCGACACCACGCAGAGCCCTCGCACCGTCGATCACGATCGCGCCGTACGCGCCGTCCAAGAACTCCTTGCCGCCATCGGTGAAGACCCCACTCGCGACGGCCTCCTCGACACTCCTGCCCGCGTCGCCCGCATGTGGGCCGAGGTCCTCGGCGGCACCAACGACGATCCCGATCATCATCTCTCGCGCACATTCGAGATCGAACACGACGAGATGGTCCTCGTTCGCGACATTCCTTTCACATCGGTGTGCGAACACCACATGCTTCCCTTCAGCGGCACCGCGCACATCGCCTACTTGCCCGGCACGACCGGTCGTTTCACCGGACTCTCCAAACTCGCTCGACTCGTCGAGGGATACGCACGGCGTCTGCAGGTCCAGGAACGTCTCACGAGCCAACTCGCCGACGCGATGCAGTCGATGCTCGAGCCGGTGGGTGTCCTGGTCGTCGTCGAGGCCGAACACAGCTGCATGTCGATTCGTGGTGTTCGCAAGCCCGGCACCAAGACGGTCACCACCGCGGTTCGCGGCATCTATCGCACCGACGCCGCCGCGCGCTCCGAAGTCATGGCCTTCATCCAAGGTCGCTGACGACCTCGTGGGGTTTCCGCACCCGACCATCGACGTTCCCGGCGACTGGCCCGAAGTCCTGGCCGAGGTCGAGCGTGTTCGTCACCGTGATCGATTCGCCGACGAACTGCTCGCGTTGCTCACGGGCGACACGACCCCGAAACCTGGTCATGTCTGTGCCACCGCCTGGGTGCTGTCACCCGACGGTGAGCACACCCTGCTGGTCCGTCACCGCACCCTCGGTTGGAGCACCCCGGGCGGACACGTCGAGATCGGTGAGAACACCCGAACCGCTGGGTCTCGAGAGCTGGAGGAGGAAACCGGACTCACGACCTTCGACGTCAAGTCGATTGGAGATCGTCCGGCACTCGTGCACGTCACCGACACGACCAACCCTTCGCCGCATCGTCACTGGAACGTGGCGTGGCTCTTCACGTGCGAGCGGGATGCACCTCTCTCGGCCGACGAAGGTGCTCGCTGGTTCGACTGCGACGATCTTCCCGACGGACCGCCCGATCTCGCCGGATGTTTGCGCGTGTTGCGCGCAATGCTCTCCTAGGCGCGCACTAGTCGACCCGGCCGGGCGCCGGTATCGGCCCCGTGGCGCCGGGTGACCACTCCGTTGACGATCGTCGCGACGTATCCGGTTGCGGTCTGCAGGAGGCGTCGCCCGCCGGCCGGGAGGTCGTCTTCGGCGTGGGGGAATCCGAGTGACAGTGCATCCATGTCGATGATGTTGATGTCGGCACGTTTGCCCACCGCGATCACACCACGATCGTCCATACCGACCACCTTCGCGGTGTCGTGAGTCTGAACCTTCACGGCTTCCTCGAGCGTGAGCCGCGGACCACGCGAGCGGTCGCGTCCCCAATGAGTGAGGACGTAGGTCGGGATGGATGCGTCGCAGATCATGCGCACGTGCGCGCCACCATCCGACAGACCCGACACCGTGGCCGGATGCTTGAGCATTTCGTAGATCGCATCCTGTGTCCCGCCGACGTAGTTGAAGAACGGCAACATGAGAAAGGCCCGCCCGCCGTCCTCGTTGAGAAGGTCGTAGGCAAAAGCGAGTGGATCGATTCCCGCCTCGGCCGCCAGGTTCGAAACGAGGCGATCGGGTCCGGGCTCGTAATCGGGTGGGGTGCCCATGGCGTACATCTGACCGATGGCTCCCTGCATGAACGCGCCGATGCCGTCGAATTGCCGTGAGGGATCGGGCGGCAGATCGGACTCTCCCAATATGGCCGCTTTGACCTCCGGGCGCCGGAGTTGCTCACGTAGCTCGGCCATCGGGAGCGACTCGGCGAGTCGTGCGTACGTGGGTCGCTTCGAGAAGAAGTGGTAGCCGTCCCAGCCGATCATCATTCCGAACGGACGCGCCGCGATCTGCGGATGCATTCGGCCACCCTTCGCGTTCACGCGATCCACGACGTCGAGCGCTTCACGCCACGAGTCGGCGTTCAATTGGTTCTGAAGCATGGCGAAGGTGACCGGCAAGCCGGTCCGCTCGGCGAGCTGGGCCATCCATTCCACTTCACCGAGGAACACCGGGCGATCGAACTCGAGCCCCTGCGGCGCGACTTCGAAGAGTCCACCACCGGCGGCCACCAGAGCGTCGGCGATCCCGTTCAATTCGTCGAGTGCTGCGAAGGTTCCCGGGACGGGCTCGCCGTCACGTGCCTTGTGATTGAGCGTGCGGCTCGTCGAGAAGCCGACGGCACCGGCTTCGCGCGCCTCGCGAACGATCCGACCCATTTCGGCGATGTCCTCGGCGGTTGCCGGCTCGTTACGCGCACCTCGATCGCCCATCACGTAGGCCCGAACCGCACCGTGGGGAACGTAAGCCGCGACGTCCATCGAGTATCGACGCGCATCGAGAGCGTCGAGGTACTGCGGGAAGGTTTCCCAACCCCACGTGATGCCTTCGTGCAGCGCGGTGCCCGGGATGTCCTCGACACCTTCCATCAGTTGAACGAGCCATTCCTCGCTCCCGGGTCGAACCGGAGCGAAGCCGACACCACAATTGCCCATGACGACAGTGGTGACACCGTGCCCACTCGTGGGCTCGAGCAGATCGTCCCACGTGACCTGACCGTCGTAATGGGTGTGCACATCGACGAAACCGGGCGTGACGACCAAGCCACGGGCATCGATCACTTCTCTGGCCTCACCATCGATCCGATCGGCGATGGCGACGATGCGACCGTCCTGCACCGCCACATCGGCCGTGCGTCGCGACGCACCCGTACCGTCGATGACCGAGCCACCCTTGATGATCAGGTCGAACATGTTGCTTCCCCCTCGTGACACGCAACACCCCGAATCTAGTTCGCCGTTGGTTCCGAGCGGTGGGGCGGTCGTCGACGACCTCTACGCTGAGGGCGATGTCCGGCGTCGACTCTTCGCTTTCCCCCGAATCGGTGGCCTCGGCTCTCGATGAACTCGGCTACCTCGCCGATCGTGGACTCGCCACCGCCGTCTTCCTCGCTCTCACGCTTCAGCGACCCTTGCTGCTCGAAGGTGAGGCCGGTGTCGGCAAGACCGAACTGGCCAAGGTTCTGGCGCGTTGGACCGGCGGCGAACTCATCCGTCTTCAGTGTTACGAGGGCATCGACGCGAGCCAGGCCGTCTACGACTGGGATTACTCCCGTCAGTTGCTGCACTTGCGAGCCGCCGAGGCTTCGGGTGAAGCGCGCGGCCTCGGTGCCGACACGCTCGAGAACCAGTTGTACCAAGAGCGCTTCCTTCTGAAGCGAGCGATCGTCCGCGCTCTCGAGCCGGCCGGCGCGCGGCCGGTGCTGCTCATCGACGAGATCGATCGTGCCGACGATGAATTCGAGGCGTATCTCCTCGAGGTTCTGTCCGACTTCCAGGTGACGATCCCCGAACTCGGAACCGTCAAGGCAGTGGTACCACCGATCGTCGTACTCACTTCCAATCGCACGCGTGACGTGCACGACGCTCTCAAGCGCCGTTGTCTGTACCACTGGGTCGAACATCCGACCTTCGAACGCGAACTCCAGATCGTGCAACGGCGTGTCCCCGGCATCACCGCCGAACTCGCTCGTCAGGTCGCGGCGGCCACCGAAGCGCTGCGGGCACTTCATCTCTACAAGCCGCCGGGAGTCGCCGAAACCATCGACTGGGCCACCGCACTTCATCGTCTGGGCACGACCACCATCGACGAGACGACGGTGACGTCGACCCTCGGTGCCGTCCTCAAGTACCGCGAGGACCAGGAAAAGCTCGCCGCCTCGGGTATGGAACGCCTCATCCAGCAGGCGGTGCAGAGGGCTCTCGTCGCCTGAGCCGATGTCCACCGACCTCGCCGTCCTCGAAACTCCGGCCGAGCGGATGGCCATTGCGTTCTGCCGAGTTCTGCGCGGTGTCGGACTTCCCACACCACTGGGCAGCGTCCTGCTCTTCATCAATGCGCTCGGACGCGTCGGGATCGACGACCACGACTGCGTCTATTGGGCGGCCAAATCGACACTCGTGCGTCGCCCGGAGGACTTCGAAGTCTTCGACCGCGCGTTTCGAATCTTCTGGCTTCAACCGCGCATCGTCGAAATCCCCGACGAAGAGCCCACATCCATCACGTTGCGCGTCGATGGTGACGACCAGGATGGCAGCACCGGCTCGGCCGATGCCTCCGACGATCCCTCGGTCACGCTCCGGTTCTCGGCCGTCGAGACCCTTCGACACAAGGATTTCGCCCAGTACTCCGCCGATGAACTTCTCGAAGCCCAACGACTCATGGGTCGGCTCCGCCTGGCCGGCTCACCGCGTCGTTCGTTTCGCCTGACGCCGGGCGGCGACCGACGACCCGATCTTCGGCGCACCATTCGCGCCAGTCTGGCCACTTCGGGTGAACCGATCGAACGACATTGGTCGACTCCCGATGAACGTCTCCGCCGACTCGTCCTGTTGCTCGATGTGAGCGGATCGATGGAGCCCTATTCGAGGGCGCTCGTCCGATTCGTCCAGGCCGCCGTGTCGGGCCGTCAGAAAGTGGAGGCCTTTGCCATCGGCACGCGTCTCACGCGAGTCACCAGAGAACTGTCGAACCGTGATCCGGACCGTGCACTTCAACGGGCCGCCGAATCCGTACTCGATTGGAGTGGTGGCACCCGTATCGGTGAGTGTCTCCGACAATTCAACGACGAGTGGGGCGTCAGAGGAATGGCCCGCGGCGCAATCGTCGTCGTGCTGTCCGATGGCTGGGACCGCGGTGATCCGGCCGAACTCACCGAGCAGATGCAACGACTCCATCGCGTCACCCACCGATTGGTGTGGGTCAACCCCCTCAAGTTCACACCCGGCTACGCACCATTGGCCCGCGGCATGGCGGCGGCGCTCCCGTTCGTCGACGACTTCGTCGAAGGTCACTCGCTCTCGGCCATGGAAGAGTTGGCCCGGGTCATCTCGCGATGATGAGCGATTCGAATCCGGAAACGGCAGACTGACGGCATGCGCGAGATCCTCGACGACATCGATCGTTGGCAAAAGGCCGGCAAGAAGATCGCTGTCGCCCGCGTCGTCAAGATCGAGGGATCCGGACCACGTGATCCCGGTGCGGCGATGGCCGTGAACGAGGACGGCGAAGTCGCCGGTTCCGTGAGCGGTGGTTGCGTCGAGGGCGCGGTCGTGAGCGAAGCCTTGTCGATCATCCACGAAGGTTCGACGGGGAGAATGGTGTCGTTCGGTTACAGCGACGACGAGGCGTTCGCCGTCGGACTCACCTGTGGCGGCACCATCCGACTGTTCATCGAGCCGTTGTCCTGGTGATGTGATGTCGCTGTTCGAGCGCTTCCGTGACCTCGTCCGCACCGAGACACCAGTTGCCCTGGCGACGATCGTCGAGGGCCCCAATGTGGGATCCAAATTGCTCGTGGTCCGCGAGGGCGACACCGAAGTGGTGGAGGGCAGCCTCGGGCACCCCGAACTCGACCGCGTCGTCGCCCGCGACACCGCCGGAGAACTCGAGGCCGGTCGCACCGGCGTCCGCCATTACGGGCCGCAGGGTCAGGCCACACCCGAGGATCTCGTCGACACTCCGACCGTGTCCGTGTTCATCGAAAGTTTCTCACCGCCCCCGCAGATGTGGATCTTCGGTGCCGTCGATTTCACCGCCGCACTCGGACGGGTGGCCAAGGTCCTTGGCTATCGAGTGACCGTGTGCGATGCGCGCGAGGTCTTCGCCACCAAACGACGCTTCCCGATGGCCGACGAAGTCGTGGTGTCGTGGCCGGCGCCGATGTTCGAACGACGAGGTCACACGCTCGGTCCGCGTGATGCGGTCTGCATCCTGACCCACGACCCGAAGTTCGACGTCCCGGCCGTGCAGGGGGCGCTGGCCTCCAAGGTCGGCTACATCGGCGTGATGGGTAGCCGCAAGACCCACGCCAAGCGCCTCGAACGGCTGGCCGAAGTCGGAGTGACGTCAGCCGATGATCTGGCCCGACTCATGTCGCCCATCGGACTCGATCTCGGTGGTCGCACACCGGAAGAAACGGCAGTGGCGATCTGTGCCGAGATCATCGCCCGACGCACCGGTCACAGTGCATCGAGCCTCAAGTCCACGAGCGGTTCGATCCACTCGTAGTCGTCCGACGACCGGCCTCGCTCAGGCTTCGACGACGACGAGATCGTGGTCGACCGTGTTCATCGGATCGGGACCCTCGGTGGTGGCCACGACGATGTCCTCGAGTCGCATACCCCACCGTCCGGGCAGATAGATCCCCGGCTCGACGCTGAACGCGTGACCGGGCTCGAGTGGTGCAGTGTTACCGCTCACGATGTACGGGTCTTCGTGAGCGTCCATTCCGATGCCGTGGCCGGTTCGATGAACGAAGTACTCACCGAAGCCACCGTCGGTGATGATGCGTCGAGCAGCGGCGTCGACGCTTTCACACGACGCACCGACCACGGCCGACATCACCGACGCGCGCTGTGCTTCGAACAGGACGTCATAGGCCCGACGTAGATCGGCTGGCGGTTCGCCGATGTGGACGCAACGGGTGATGTCGCTGCAGTATCCGTTCATCGTCCCGCCGAAATCGCACAGCACGATCTCACCGGGCTTCACGACGCGAGGACCGGGATGATGGTGTGGGCTGGCGGCGTTCTCCCCCGCGGCGACGATGGCGAAGTTCACCACGTCGTGTCCTTCGGCCAAGATGCGCGCCGAGAGATCGGCCGAGATCTGAGCCTCGGTGCGCCCGACCAACGGAATGTGTCCGGCGTGCAATTCGGCGGCGATGCGATCGACTGCCGCCCCGGCGGCGCGAAGTGCTGCGATCTCGGCGGCATCCTTGACCATTCGTAGTGGCCCGACGACGTCGACGGCCCGTCGCCACTCGACGTCGTGCACCATGGGCAGCAAGTCGACGAGAAAGCGCGCCCACATCTGATCGCCCACCGCCACCGTGCGCGCCCGACCCACCAGACGTGCCGTGATCGCCACTGGGTC